>NZ_PVNE01000031.1 GCF_003001905.1 Planifilum fimeticola | reverse complement strand
TGGGTTCGTCCTGAACATATAAAAACCTTCCTTCGGAATTGTTTTATTCCGAATTCAACAAAAAAGGCTGTTGACCCTTCTTTGTCAACAGCCTCAGCGCCCGGCAAGGGCGCTTCTATTTTGACAACCACCGCAAGGGGAAATGGCACGGCGTCAGGCCGACTGGCACCGGGAAAAGGGAGAACGGCTGACCTTCTCTGAATCCGTACGCATCCCCGAATAAAAAATAATCCCTCCCACGCCACTCAACCGGGAAGGTTAAATGCATTCCGACGGTTCGATCCGAATCGCTTCGCGCAGCTTGCGAAGCGCCCGCCGCTGCAGACGGGACACGTGCATCTGGGAAATCCCCAGTTTTTCTCCCGCCTGTTTCTGACTCAGGTTATCAAAGAAGGTCATGCGGATGATGTCCCGTTCCCTTTCCGTCAGCACCTGAAAGGCCTTTTCCAGCACCATCTTCTGATCGACGTGCTCAAAACCCTCATCCATGCTTCCCACCAGATCCAACAGCGTCACCTGGCTGCCGTCGCTGTTGGCCTCGATGGGTGTGTCAACGGAGACGGCGTTGTAACTGCGACCCATTTCCATCGTTTCCAACACTTCTTCCGGAGTGACACCCAGATATTCGGCGATCTCTGCAATCTGGGGTGAGCGCTGAAAACGAACCGTCAAATCCTCCACCGCTTTTTTGATGCGGGGACCCAGTTCCTTGATCCGTCGAGGCACATGCACACTCCAGGTCTTGTCCCGGATGTACCGTTTAATCTCGCCGATGATGGTGGGAACCGCAAAGCCCTCGAAGCTTCGCCCGTAGGAGGGATCATACCGCTTCAACGCGGCCAGAAGCCCGATCATCCCCACCTGGACCAGGTCCTCGAAGAGTTCGGCCCCCCGCGAAAATTTGGCTGCGAGGGTTTCCACCAATTCGGAATAATAATCCACCAGCGCGGCTTGGATTTCCTCATCCCCTTCCCGCTGATACTGGCGGATCATTTCCAAAATTTGATTCTCAGTGAGATCGGGTTTCTGTGGGCGAGTCGACATCCTCCTCCACCTCGTCCCTCCGGATATACTTGGTCAGGGTCACCGCGATGCCGCCGTCTCCTTTGATCTCCACCCTGTCCATCAGAGACTTCATCAGGTAGAGGCCCAACCCTCTCTCCGGCAATGCGTGAACGGGCATGTGTCCATTGAGTGGGCCCGATCGCGCCTGCACTTCCGCAATGTCGAAGCTGGGACCCCTGTCGACCACCTCGATCTCCAATCGGTCGGGAAAGATCCCGCAGAAGATGAGAATCTCTCCCCGCTGATCCTTGTAGGCGTGATGTACCGCGTTGGTGCAGGCTTCGGCGACCGCCACCTTCAGATCCTCGATGTCATCGTAGGAGAAACCCATCCGGCTGGCAATTCCGGATACCGCCAGGCGGACTACCCCCACAAAGTCGGCCTTGGCGGGAATGGTCAGCTCGATCATGTCTTTCGGTTGCTCCTTCATGATTTTCCGTCCCCCTGCGACTTGTCTTCCACACAGAAAATCTCACTCAGGCCCGTGATCTGAAACAGCCGCTCCAAACGAGGATTGATCCCGTATATTCTCAAACGGCCGGACGACGTGCGCAGCGCCTTGTACGCCCCGATCAGCACACCCAATCCGGTACTGTCCATGTAGGTCACCTTGGACAAGTCCAGATTCACCACTTCCGCCTTTTCACACAAGGGGATCAGCCGCTCGCGAAGACGGGGCGCGGTGTAGGCGTCCACCTCGCCTTCCACGACCAGAGTCGTGATCTTATCGGATTCCGCTTTTTCATGAATCGTTACGTTCATATCCTCAACCTCCGATGCTCACTTACACCTTTCCCCCTCGGGGTGAAAAAAAAACCTGATTCTGTTAGTTGAAAACGGGAAGAAAATCCCATTAAACAGGGATAAAACGTATGGGATGGTACGGGATTCCAGACCCCGTGCCTCATCGAGGCGGCTGGGAACTTGTCCGGTCCGATCCCCCCATCCTGTGGCCGGTTCATTTCCGGCGGATGATCATCAAGGTCTGATCATCATTCAGCTCATAACCGGCCATCCGGTAAATTTGCTGGTAAACCGCTTCCACTGCCTTTTGAGCGGGGAGATCCATGCAGGATATGAGCACCTGGCGCAGGTTTTCCCGGCCAAGGAAATCGCCGTTCACCCGGCACTCGGTCACGCCGTCGGAAAAGAGGATGATCGCATCTCCGGGGGAGAGATCCACGGCGTAATCGGTGTAGGTGGCGTCCGGAGAAACGCCGAGAACCAGTCCGCGGGTGGGCAAATTCTCGAATTTCCGTTCCTTCGCCCGGAACACCAATCCCGGTTCATGGCCCGCCGTCGCGTAAAAGAAGCGGTGGGTCCGGGTATTGTAGATGCCGTAGACCATCGTGATAAACATGCTGGGATCTACATTTCGCTCCACGACGCTGTTGAGGCGCCTGAGAATCTCCGAGGGGCGCAGGGATCCCTCCTGCAATCCGTCCATCGCGTATTTGATCATCGACATGCACAAGGCGGCGGGAATGCCTTTTCCGATGATGTCCGAGAGCGCCACCCCCATCTTCCCCCGACCGTGATCCACCACGTTGTAGTAGTCCCCGCTCATCTTGTTGGCGGGAACGCTGATCACGCCGATGTCGATCCCCGGGAAGGTGGGGAGCGTTTCCGGAAGGAGCGTCTGCTGCATCCCGACGGCCACTTCGATTTCGTATTCCAGCTCCTGCTGTCGATGAACCAAACTCTCGTGCTCCCGGTAGGCGATCCCATAACCCATCATGATTTCAATCAACATGTCGAAGGAATCCACAATCGCCTGGGGCACGTCCGGAACCATCTTTTTGATGACCGCCGCATGCAGGCTGACAATCTCTTCGGGGGAAATCCGCTGCTCAATCATCCACTTGCTCAACTGCTGAGCGGCGTACAGCAGATCCTCCCGTCTGTTCAGCAAATAATCGGATAGAAGATCCTCGTACTGCTTTTTGACATCGTCTCGTTTCATAAATTCACCCCAAACCGCGGTCTGCCAAAAGTCACAACCGACGGGCCAAAGGGGAACCACCGCCGATCCATGAATACGAGTCCATTATACTACAAAAAAAGAGATGCGGTTACTCTTCCCGCATCTCTTCGCGAGGTCAAAAATCGATCAAACCGAGGCTGATTTGCAGGGCCTCGTTGACCCGCGCCATCATTTCGTCGTCCAGGTGCGTGATTTTGTCGGTGAGCCGTTGCTTGTCGATGGTGCGGATCTGTTCCAGCAGGATGACCGAATCCCGGTCGAAGCCGTAGGTTTTCGCATCGATCTCCACATGGGTGGGCAATTTGGCCTTTTGGATCTGGGCGGTAATCGCGGCGACGATGACGGTGGGGCTAAACCGGTTCCCGATATTGTTCTGAATCACGAGAACCGGGCGCACCCCACCTTGTTCCGATCCCACGACCGGCGAAAGATCGGCAAAATACACATCGCCACGCTTCACGATCAAACCCTTACACCCCGCTAACCAAGCGATCTAAAGTATCATCAGCCTCTTCCTCGGCATCAAAGGCTTCCGAAGCAATGTTCAAGTTGATTTTGGCCATCTCCATATAACCGCGTTGCATCATCTCGCGAATCATCCGTTTTTTCCGCTCCTGCAGATAGAGCTTGGTCGCTTGCCGGATCAATTCGCTGCGGTTGGAATTCTCCTTTTGCGCCAAACCGTCAACTTCCTGCAACAGATGTTTCGGAAGGGTGATCATGATTCTTTTTGTCTCTGCCAACACCACGCACCCCCAACCAATCATCCCGTTCACAAACTTCTCTAGACAATACTACCATTTTGCCGTTCGCAATGCAAAAATATACCCGGAGGACGGCCGGATCCGCAACTTTTCCAGTATATAGGCAGTATTAAATGTATTCGACTCCGCCGCTGAAATTCCTTCCGGGTCAAAGAAACTCCACATGATCTTCATGTTTCGTCAAAAAATGCGCTCCGCCCCCGTCAGCCGGTTGATCACCCCGACCCGCTTCCCTCCCTCGAGGTACACCCGGGGAACCCGCCGGCCGACCGCACAGGTCACCTCATAGGAGATGGTGTCCAACAGGCGGGCCACCTCGTCCACGCTGATCACCTCGTCTCCCTGCCGGCCGTAAAGGACCACTTCGTCCCCCACGGCGGCGGGCATCGCCTCCGTCACGTCCAGCATCGTCTGATCCATGCAAACCCGCCCGACGATGGGGACCCGCCGTCCCCTCACCAGCGCCGATCCCCGGTTGGAGAGGCGGCGGCTTAAGCCGTCGGCGTAGCCGATGGGAACGGTGGCGATCCAGCGGCTTCCGTCCACCGTCGCCGTCTTTCCGTAGCTGATACCCGTTCCCGCCGGAGGCCTTTTCAGGCGGACGATCCGCGTTTTCAGCGTGAGGGCCGGCTTCAGCCGGACGGCCCTCCGGTTCACCTCTTCCGACGGATAATATCCGTACATGCTGATGCCGAGGCGGACCAGGGAATGCCCGTATTCCGGCAGGTCGATGGCCGCCGCGCTGTTGGAACAGTGGATGAGGGGCGCATCCGCCCCCGCCTCCCGCAAGCGGTCGACGAACCCGAGAAGGCGCCGATATTGAAAGCGGGTATACCCCTTGTCCGATTCATCGGCACAGGCGAAGTGGGTAAACAACCCGCCGATCCGGAGGTGGGGAAACCGGGCGAGATGGCGCAGAAAGGCCGACATCTCCTCTTCCAACAGCCCGAGACGGCCCATCCCCGTGTCCACCTTCACGTGAACATCCACGCTTTTCCCCTCCCGGGCCGCCTGGCGGCCGAGCGCTTCGACCACCTCCTCCGAATAAACGGTGAGGGTGATGTTGTTCCTGATCGCCTCCCCCACCGCCCGGGGCGGGGTGTAACCCATCACCAGGATCGGCGCGGAGACTCCCGCCGCCCGCAGCTCCAGAGCCTCGTCCAAAAAGGCCACGGAGAGGCAGTCGGCCCCCGCCGACAGCGCCGCACGGGCCACCGGCACCGCCCCGTGTCCGTAGGCGTCCGCCTTCACCACCGCCATCAGCCGGACGGATTCCGGGAGGTGTTTGCGAAACTGCCGGACATTGTGCCGGATCGCATCCAGATCCACTTCCGCCACCGTATCCCGAAAATAAGCGTCCTGATTCATGCTCATTCCCACCCGCGTCGCAAAATTTCCATCCGCTCGTTCAATCGTCCGAGAAAATCATCGCTAACCAGCAGGGGGGTCCGCTTTCCGTCAATCATATAAAAGTATGGCAGATCGTAGGCCGGCTTCACCCGGTTCAAGGGCACCATCTCCCGCCTTCGGCCTTTGCGGATCTCCAGCCGATCCTTGTACAGGATGTACCTGGGGCGGTAGACGGCCCGGTACAGCGCGGGCATCCCGGCCATCACCGCCGCGGCGAGAAGGAGCAGCGCGGCGACGAAAGGAGCGGAACGAAACGGGAAAAGGGAGAGCAAAGGGAAAAGACCGATCAAAAACCCCCCGACCTCCCACAGGCGAAGTTCCCGATCCTTCCGGTAGAGGAGGACCGTGTAGGGGGTGGTTTCTTCACAGATAATCTCGGAATCCATGGGGTCACCTCATGATCTCTGATCGAAGGTCTTGCAAAATGGGAAAGCCCGCGAAGATCCGGGATCGAACATGCCTGCACCCGGCTTATCCCCTTTTACCTCCTCATCATACCCTCTTCTCCGCCGGATTGCCAAGGGGAGACACCCACCCCGCGGCGAGTGTCCCCCGGGCTGCTTGCCGCAAGCTTTTTCCGTTTGAATGAAAATAAGCCTTTCTCCGGGCGGTTTTTTTCTTCCACCGAAGCAAAACGCTTCATATTTTTGGGAGATCGTGTATGATAATTAGAGACTTATTCAATCCTTCCATAATCCCGACTTTTGCCCGAGTTCGATTGGAACGAAGCGGCCAAGACCACTCGAATCGCCGTCCCGACGATCATGGAGGTGTACGGATGAAAAAAACGGCTGCCTTATGCTTCCTTCTTCTCATCCTGATCTTTCTCCCGGGTTGTGACGAAGAACGAGATTACACCATCGAACGGTTGGACATCCGGGCTTACATCCTGGAGGATGGCGATCTCTATGTAGAGGAATTGTACACCTACGATTTTAAAGGAGAATTTAACGGAACGACGCGCACCATTAAAAAGAAGGGCCACGACGGGGTGGAATTCTTTGAAGCCTATCTGCCGCCCCGGGGTAAATCCCTGGGGGAATTCTCCCTCGAGGATTCGCAGCGATTGAAGACCGAGTTGGATGGGGAGACGTATTATGTGTACACCGCCTCCAAAAATGAGAAAAAGCGGGTTTACTACCGGTATCGCCTGAACAACGCCGTGAGAAAATACAAGGATACCGCCGAATTTTACTGGGCCTTCTTTGATTCCAGCAATGAATCCGATCTTCATCGGGTGACGATCGATGTGATTTTGCCAAAGCCCTTTGCAAAAGATCAAATCCGGTATTTCTTGCATGAACGGGCGGATGGACGGTTTACGGAAATCACGGACCATTCCATCCGCTATCAGACGACCCTGTTTCCCGCCGGAGTCACCTCCGAAATCCGGCTCCTTTTCCCGGGCGAATTTTTGCCGAAGGCGGATTTGACCGCGGACAAGAACAGGAAAGCCGACATCTTGTCCGAAGAGAAAGCGCTCCAGGCGCGCTTCGCCGCCCGTGAAAGATTATTGGAAACGGGAAAATCGGCCCTGGATCTTATGTCACTTACGCTGCTTGCGGCAATTCTGTCATACGTTTTCTTCAGGATTTTGCGGTGGGTATTGGCCCGCGGAAAATCCGGCGAAGCGGGACGGTTGGAGGAATTGGATCCTCTCTTGGTCGCTCTCGTGTACCGGAAGGGAAAGTTAAAACCGCAGGATTTGATCGCCGGCTTGTTCTCCCTGTATCAGAGGGGGATCATCCGCATAGAGAAAACCAAGGACGACTTTAAGTTTCTTTGGGAGGAAGAGACACAGGACCTGAACAAGCATGAACGGCATTTGATCGATTCCCTTTTCAAGAAACGGGAGAGAATATGGGGGAAGCGATATCGCACCTGCACCCTGAAGTCGATTGCCCGAAGATTGAACAGCGACACCTTTCACGATTGGAAGGAGCATGTGCTGACGCATCGGTCCTTTGCTCCCGATATCCGGGAGTCCGGGTTCCTGAAATATATCACTTGGTGTCTTCTCCTGGTTCATTTCGGCATCAGCATTTATCTGTATTATGCGGATGTAGTGGACAACAAGTTCATCGTCCTGGCAGGCGTGGTTCTGGGGGCATTGGCGTGCCGTTCTGCTCTCAAATATCGGCGCAAAGGCCGTTTTATCCTCTTTTTGGCGATCTCCCCCTTCGCCCTCGTCACGCTGCTGGAGGCATCCGATGTGTTGGACGCCTATTTCGATTTGATGCTTCTGTCGTTCCTTTCCATGGCGGTTGCCCCCGCTTTTCCCCTCACTTTCAAAGGGATGACCCGCCGCTCCGCCGTCAAATCCTGGCGCAAGGCGTTGAAAGACGGCACATATCCCGCGGGGAGCGATCCCGAGCAGAGGGAAAAGCTCTTGCAATACGCCATCGTGCTGGGCGTGTCGGACTCCTTTGTCCGGCATTACGGGGATGTGGGGAAATATAGTGAATTGGCAAAAAAACTGCCGCTGATCGCCGATCCCAGGGAAACCTCCCTCACCTTCTCGGTCGTCCCCATAACCTGGAATACATCCTCCGGTTCGGGATTTTCCGTCGGCGGAGGTGGAGGCGGCGGAGGTGGCGGTGCGGGAGCCTTTTAAAAAAGATCCACAGGGGTGAGAAATATGGCTTTCCAACGGCGTATTCGTCATATCCGTTCGGTTGAACTGGCCGTCAACAGTCCCATCCACCGCAGCGGACCGGTCCTGGAACCGGGAAAATGGGAAGAATATGACCCTTTTTTGCTGCTGATGGAAGACATCTTTGAACGGGGAACCTTCGAGGAACATCCCCACCGCGGAATCGAGACGGTCACCTACGTGATCAGCGGCGAGCTGGAGCACTACGACAGCAACGCCGGTCACGGCAAGCTCGGTCCCGGCGATGTGCAGTGGATGACCGCCGGCCGGGGTGTCATTCACAAGGAGGACCCGGCTCCCGGATCGACGGTGCACAGCTTGCAGCTGTGGATCAATTTGCCGAGCACCCATAAAATGACCGAGCCGCGCTACCAAAACCTGCGGGCCGAGGAGATGCCCGTGCGCGAAGAGGACGGGGCAACCATCCGCGTCTTCTCCGGCTCATCCAAAGGCGTTCAGGCGCCGACCCGAAACATCGTCCCGGTCACGATGGTGGAGATGAACGTGGAACCGGGGTGCACCGTCTCACAGGACCTGCCGGGCCACTACAACGGCTTTTTGTACATCTTGGAGGGAAGCGGCGCCTTCGGGGCCGAGAAAGCGGAAGGAAAAGCGGGGCAGGTGCTCTTTTTCAGCCGCCATGAGCGCGGTGAACCGACCGAGGTCCAAGTGACCGCCCGTGAAAAGCTTCGCCTTCTCCTGTATGCCGGAGAACCGGTGAAGGAACCGGTCGTCGCATACGGCCCCTTTGTCATGAACACCCAGGAACAAATCCGCGAAGCCCTCCGCGATTACCAGGAAGGGCGCTTCCTCCGCTGACAACCGTAAGTCTGCCGGGATCGGAGATGGAAGGTTGCGCCGGAACGATTCCCGCCGATCTGGACGTACCCGCGGAACCCTGCCGGCGATGCGACCCTTTTCAATTAACGGATCGAGCTCCAATTTATCCTGCGGAGCACTCGGAAAAAATCCTTGCAGGCGGCCGATCCGCTCGCCTGCAAAGCATCACCCGCCGCCTTCCATCTCCTCCCGGGCCCTGGGGCCTCCGGCCCCCCGGACGAAGACGTCTGCGATCATGCGGATTTCCTCTTCTTCCTCCGAACGGGCAAACACCTCCGGAAAAACATTGCGGGCGAGCAGGTAGCCGATCACCAGCGACATGGCGCTGCGCAGCAGGACATAAGTGGGCAGGTCGTTCCGCAGTTTCCCCTGCTCTTTCAGGCGGTCCAGCTTTTCACCGGCCATGGCCATCAGGTTTTTGGCCACGTGGTTTTGCAGCGCCTCCCGCAGTTCCGGATGGAACAGGCTCTCCACGAGGATGATTTTGATCAGTTTCCAGTTGTTTTCAACGAGTTGGATGCGGTCGACGATCACATCCTGCATCACCTCGTGAAGGGGTTTGTCCTGCTCCAGGAGATGGAGCACCGGACGGGCGATGTAGGGAGCGGCCACCTTGGCGATGGCCGGAACCACCAGGCGCAGGAGCAATCCCTTTTTCGTGCGGTAATGCTTGAAGATGGTCGCCTCCGCCACCCCGGCCCGTTCGGCGATCTCATGGGTGGAGGCGCCGCTGTATCCCTTTTCGGCAAACACGTGGATGGCGGCCTCCAGGATCTGTTTCTGCTTTTGGGTCTGCCGCTGGGCCGGATCCAGGTTGACCTCGTACTCATCCGCTATCGTCTTTACCCATTCATCCCAGCTCTTGCTTGTCATCATCTCCACCTCGACGGATCACATCGGCAAAAATGTCTTCCAACGACGGCCGCTCTCCGAGCCTGGAACGGAACCGATCCCGAATCTCGCGCACCCCCCCGGACACCACGATCCGCCCCCGGTTCATCAAGGCCACCTCGTCACACCGTTCCGCCTCGTCCATGTAGTGGGTGGTCACCAACACCGTCGCGCCGCGCTCGGTCCGCTCATAAAGCTGTTCCCAGAACAGCCGGCGCGTGAGCGGATCCACTCCGCTGGTCGGCTCGTCCAGGATCAACAACAGCGGGGAATGGACCAGGGCGGCGGCAAAGGCGACTCGCTGGCGCAATCCTCCTCCCAGTGCGTAAACCGGCCGGCGAACCGATTCTTTGAGTCGAAATTCCTCCACCAGTTCCTCCACGCGGTTCCGCCGGTCGGAAACCCCGTACAGCCGGGCGTAAAAATCGAGGTTCTCCCACACCGTCAGATCGGGATAGAGGGAAAACTTCTGGGACATATAGCCGATCCGCTCCCGGATCCGGTACCTGTCCTTCACGATATCGCATCCGAAGACGGAAGCCGATCCCTCACTGGGCGGCAGAAGCCCGCAAAGCATGCGGATCAGCGTCGTCTTTCCCGCTCCGTTGGCACCGATCAGTCCGAAAATCTTTCCCGGCGTCACTGTCAATGATACATCATCCACCGCCCGGAAGGAACCAAACCGCCGGGTCAGACCGCGAATCTCAATCACGTTCCTCCGCCTCCCCCATCCATTGGATGAACACATCCTCAAACTCGGGTTCCGCCGGTTCGATCTCCCGCCGGTATCCCATCCCGTTCAGATGGTCCTTCAGCGGCTCCAACACCTCATCCCCCTCGGCCAGAATGATCCAGTGGACGCCGCGGGGAAAGGCGTCCACCACGCCGGGAACGGTTCGGAGCCGCCTCAGTTCCCGGACCCGGGCTTCCCGCATCTCCGGGATCCGGAACACCCGATGGGGAAAACACCGGATCAGTTCCTCCGGGCTGCCCCGGACCAGCAATCGTCCCCGGTGGAGGAAGAGCACTTCGTCGCAACGGGCGACCTCGTCCAGATACTGGGTGGATACCACCACCCGCGTTCCCTCTCGCGCCAGCTCTTCGATCAGCGCCCATATCTCCCGGCGGGCCAACGGATCCACCCCGTGGGTCGGCTCATCCAGGATCAGGCAGGAGGGGCGGTGCAGCACGGCGGCGACGATGGCCAGCTTCCGCTTCATCCCTCCCGACAATTTTCCGGCCAGCCGGCCTCCAAAGGGGAGAAGCTTCGCCCGTCGGAGCAGATCCCTCGACCGCTCCTCCGCCTCCGCCCGCTTCAGTCCGTACAGGGAGCCGTAGAACCGGAGATTTTCCTCGACACTCATATCCTCATACAGGCCGAAACTCTCCGAGACATATCCGATCTGGAACCTCCCCTCCCGCGCCATCCGCCCGCTGGTCGGCCGAATCGAACCGGCCATCAGTTTGAGGAGGGAGGATTTGCCCGCGCCGTCCGGTCCGACGATCCCGAAGATCCGCTTTTCCGCCAGGCGTCCGCTGAAATCCTCCAGCGCCGCCGCCCCTTCCTTGTACCGCACCGTCACCCGATCAAAGGTCCACATCCGCGTCCCCTCCTCATGTCAAACTGCGCCGAAAACGGATGGTCGCCACCAGCAGGAAAAACACGCCGAAAAAGGCAAGCACCGCAAATTCCAAGGGATAATCCCAGGCGCTCATCCCCTTGAGAAACACATCCCGGCTGATCGGCAGGAAATAGCTGAGGGGCAGCACGTAGGCGATCCACCGGATGCCCCAGGGCATCGCCTCCAGCGGAAAGATGAAACCGGAGAGCAGAATCTGGGGCACCAGCGTCATCACGGCCAGCTGCATCGCCTGCTGCTGGTTCTGCGACACGGTGGAGACCAAAAGGCCCATCCCGAGGGAACTGAACAAAAAGAGCAGCGCCACCAGAATAAAGGAGAACAGATCGCCCCTGAACGGCACGTCGAACCAATAGACGCCCGCGGCGAAAACGATGGCAAAATCCAGCGTGGCGATGATCATGTACGGGAGAACTTTCCCCAGCATCAGCTCAAAAGGGCGGAGCGGCGACACGATGAGCTGCTCCAGCGTGCCCCGTTCCTTCTCCCGGACCACCCCCAGCGCGGTCATCAGGGTGGTGATGAAGATCAACACAAGTCCCACCAGCCCCGGGATCATGTAATGAACGCTTTTCAAGTCGGCATTGTACAACACATCCACATCCGGCATCGACGCCTCCGGGTCGGGAAGCTGTTTCTCCAGCTCATCCTTCCGCTCCTCCATCCGCTCTTCCAGGGCGGATTTCACCCGGGATTCGATCTGCTTCCAAAGCGATTCGGCCGCCTGCGGGGGAAGATTGGAAAGCGGGGAGTCTCCGGAAAGCGAAAGGGACAGGGAATCCTCCCGGGATTTTTCAAAGGTTTTCTCCAGCTCCTCCTTTATGTCCCGGATGCTGTCCTTCTGCAGGTCCTTCAGCACGTCGTTCAATTCCCGTACCGCCGATTGAGCGGTAAACAACCGGCTTCCGTCCACCTGGATCTTCAGCTGAGAATCCTCGTCTTTGGCGGGGAATTCAAAGGCTTCCGGAAAAACCAGGATGACGTCCGCCGTGCCGTCCTTGATCCTGTCGACGGCATCCTCCTCGGAACCGCTTCCGACGACCTCCAGGGAATCGTGGCGATCGATCCGATCGATGACGTCCCGGCTGTCCCCGTTGTCCGCACGGTCCACCACGAAAACCTTCAGGTGAGGAACGTCAAAGTTGACCGCGTAGCCGAAGGCAACCAGCCAGAGAATCGGCAAAAGGATCATCATCGCCAAGGTCCGCCTGTCCCGCCGGAGTTGAACAAATTCCTTCCGCACCAGCGCACCGATCCGTTTCCACACGCTCTTTCACCTCCGGGATTCAATCATGTCCTTCCACTTCGATCTCGAAAAAAGGCGCGTTACGCCCCCTCGGCATCGAAAGAGAAGGGGTCGGGCAAGGAAATATGATGGCAGGAAGCTCCGCATCGGCCGACAAAGCGGTCTTGCACCTAAATGCAGGCCCCTTGAAGGCCGACGACTTTCTTCGTGGGATAGTGAGTAATCACTTACTTTTAGTATATCCGAAACCGGGCGCCCGGAAAAGGAATCTTGAAAAAAAGAGACGCCCTGCTTTTTTGCAGGGTGTCTCTTCTGGAAGCCCCAGCCGAAAAAGTTGGGTTTAAAAAAGGCTCCGGCAGTTTTCAGGCACGAGAAAAGGATTTTCTTTATTCATGCGGTCATAAAACAGGATCCCGTTCAGATGATCGATCTCGTGTTGAATGACGATGGAAGCATACCCTTTTAGTTTTAAGGTTACTTTTTCTCCCTCTGAATCAAACCCTTTGACTTTGATCCATTCATATCGGGGGACAAACCCCTTTACCTCCCGGTCCACCGAGAGACAGCCTTCCCCTTCCGGCAAATAAATCATCCAAACGGAATGGCTGATGATTTTCGGATTCACGAGGGCATATTCATGTTGCATTCCTTCTTCATCCACAAAATAGGCCGTGAACATCCGTTTATTCAAGCCGATTTGATTGGCGGACAAACCGACGCCTGCCCGCAGATGATACTTCTTGGACAACACGGGGTCTTGGCTGTTTTTCAAGAAGTTCATCATGCAGATTAACGTCTCTCGATCTTCGTCAGACAAGGGCACGTTCACTTCTTGGGCCCGCTGGCGCAGAATCGGATTGCCTTCCCTTACAATATCTTTCATGGTGATGGTATAACCCGCATGAAATTTACTCATAGACAAACAACTCATCCACCTTCACTTTTAATACTCTGGACAATTTAAACGCCAATCCCAGCGTAGGGTCATATTTGTCATTTTCGATGCAATTGATGGTCTGTCTGGCAACTCCGCACGCCTTGGCGAGCTGCTCTTGCGTCAGCCCCAGCTTTTTTCGTATTTCTTTGATCTTGTTTTTCAACGGCACCACCTGCGTCAAAAGGACTGGATATGTCCATTATTAACAAGCATGCACGGGGATGTCAATAACTTTGGACATTTTTAGGCGGCGGGCTTTCCCGCATCGAGCATGCGGCCCGCGTTCCCGGGAAAACCCCACCGTCTCCTCCGACAGCAGAACTCCGTCCCTCCCCCTTCGTTGAGGATGTAAATCCCACCTCAGGAAACTCCCCCGATGAAATGCACCGGATGTCTCTCCGCGGTTCGAAATAAGAAAGGGTTTCGCTCCTGCGGCGGCGGGGTATGGTATAATCGGTTATACAACATTATTATTTACTATATTAATAAATGACAGGAGGCCGCCGATGCGAGCGAATGTCAACCCGGACGTACAGGCATATCTTGATCTCCTCGATCTCACCGCCCCGCCGAAACCCACCCTTTCCTTCCTCGAGCGGTTGCACGAACGCCACCTGCTCAGGGTGCCCTTCGAAAATTTGAACATTCATCTGGGACGGCCGATTCGCCTCGATATCCCCTCCCTTTTTGAGAAGATCGTGCGGCAAAAGCGGGGAGGATTCTGCTATGAGCTGAACCACCTGTTTCACTGGCTACTGCAGTCGCTTGGGTATGATTCCATCCTCATCTCGGCGAGGGTGCGAACCGATCAGGGCGGTTTCAGCCCCGAATTCGACCACCTCGCCCTGATCGTCACCCTGGATGAGCCCTACCTGGTGGATGTGGGGTTCGGAAACGCCTTCCGCCGCCCGTTGCCCATAAGCGGAGAAGTTCGGGAAGACATCGGCGGCGTGTACCGGGTGAGGCGCCTGGAAAGCGGCGAGTACGCGATGCAGCGGCAAAGCGGCGAAAACTGGTCCGACGCCTATCGGTTCACCCTTGTTCCCCGCAGCATAGAGGAATTTCTGGACATGTGCAGATACCATCAAACCTCGCCGGATTCCCACTTTACCCGGAACCGGCTCTGCTCCCTGGCCACGCGCTCCGGTCGGCTCACCTTGACCGATACCGCACTGAAGGTGACCGAAAACGGAGAGCAGAGGACGCATCCCGTCGCTTCGGAGGAAGAGTGGTCCCGCCTTCTTGCGGAACATTTCGGCATCCGGCTGTGACCCGCCCGGACGGCGGGTCTGCGCCCTTTGACCGAAAAAACAAATGGAGGGGGCCGCCAAGCGGGCGGCCCCCTCCGACATCAAGGCTTGTCCATCTCTTTTATTGTTCGACGACATCGCCCTTCAGGGAGGCGAAAAGTTCGATCACCTGATCGATCAAATGCTGCGGGACATTGAAGTGCTTCAGCGAGTCGGACAGGTGTGTGGCAACCGCCATAAACTGCTCCTCCGTGATGCCCAATCCCTCGTGGGCCTTTTTGATGGTGCGCCCCTGATAGCGGTTGGGTCCGCCGGTGGCGTAGGCGATGAAGGCGGCCTGATGACGTTTCTGCTTTTCCATATCCGTGTTCTTGAACAGATCCCTCACCTTTTCATCCGCCAACACCCGGGCGTAAAACTCCTCGACGACCGCATTGATCGCTTCTTGGCCCCCCAGCTGCTCGTAAAGGGTGGTTTGCGCGCTTTCCTGCATGACGGTTCCTCCTCGTCGTTTGCTTTATTGCAAGGGCTATCCATCAAGCCTCTCGCGAAACACGGAGATATGTAGAAAGGGTTAAACCTGAATGTGTTGTAACGGAACAACTGCTACGATGTTAGAATTATGAGTTGATAATTCCCATTCTCTATTTTATCCGCAATTGACTGCTCATTCAATAGACTAAGAATAGTCCATATTTTCCGCTCGACTTTCAACCAAAAAACCGGAGTTTAATGCCCTACGACAAAAGGTTTGACCGAACGGAGGAAGGACTCGATCTTGATCCGGTCGTCGGTAGAGACGTTGAAGGTCTTCAGCGTGTCGTTCATGATTCGGATCATCCGCTCATACTGCTCGGAGGTGATGTTCAGCCCCTTGTGCCCCTCCCGCAGGGTCCTTCCGTCGTATTCGACGGGTCCGCCGAGGGCATAGGAAAGGAAGGCCGTTTGGTGAGCCTTGAGTCGGTTCATGTCGATCCCTTTGAAAAGCTCGTTCACCAGCTCGTCCTCCAACATCCGGCGGTAAAACTCCTCCACGACGGCTTTGATCGCCTTCTGGCCGCCCAGCTTGTAATAAAGGCTCGTTTCCGCCACACCGCTTCCCCCTAATTTTTCAGCGATTTACATTATTTTTCAAACACACAAATAACCATTTCGTAATAGCATTTTAACCTTTCTTTCAGAGAAAGTCCATAAGGGGGACTCGATTTCCCGAAAAGGCGCCCGAGAGAACTGTTCGAGCTGTCCAAAAAAGCAAAAAAGGACAGATCTCTCTGTCCTCTCTTGAAAAAGGGTTGACTCCACAGGGGACCGCTTCCCTCATTTGGCGGGTTGTTCTTCGATGGAGCGGGCGATCCGGGTCATGACATCCACGGGCAGGTTGCCCACCAACTCGAAATCGGTTCCCTCATAGGTCCAGGAAAGCCGTTTGTTTTCATCCGTTTCCAAAAGGATGCCCTGGGTGAAGCCGAGATCGATCGGTCGCCCGTACAGCGGAAGGCTGGCCTGCACCGCCTCCGGTTTCTTCTGGCTCAGGGTGAAGGAGGATTCGCCCTGGTAGCGCATGATCACCACTTTGCCCTCCGGGCTGTTCACGGTCTGCTGATCGACCAAGCGGCTTCCCTCCGGAATCCATCCGGGGGTCAGAACGCTGAACTCCTTCTTCTCTTCCTTCTCCGCCGATTCCTCTTCCCGGCCCGAGGAGGGAACGATCGTCGGATCACCGTAACCGGTCATGTTCCGCTCCATGTCAAAGGCGTCCTTGTCAAAGCTGGCATCGGGCTCAAACCGGTTGAATTCCACGAGCACCTTCACCTGATCGTCCGAATCCAGCACTTCCACCTTCTTGGGATTCAGTTTGCGATCCAACCAAATCCGCTGCTTCACCAACGACTGATTCTGTTCAAACTTCGCCGCCACCTCGAACCGGTAATCTTCCTTGCCGGCGGTGAACACGCGGGAGGAATCGTCGATGATGCTGTTCAGGATCGTCTGGTACAGATATACCTGCCCGCTGGATTCCGGCCAGTCGCTGTGGAAGCGAAAGCTCTTGTTCAGATGGGGGGTCAGTACGTATACGCCGTCATCATTGCGAAGGAGGATTTGGGTGATGTCCTTGTTCACGTTTTTCAAGCTGACCCGGTAATAGTGCGGTTGTTTGTACCAAACCTCCACATCGTACACCTGCGGCTTGCTGCCGGTCTGAATCGTCATCTTGGCCTGACTGCGGTAACTTTTCAGGTCCTCGGAGCGCTCGGACAAGTCGTTCACCACTTCTTCGGCGCTTTTGGGACCACATCCCGCCAGAAGAGTCAAGACGATCACCAGAGTCACGATCGCCCACGCTTTCCGACGCATTTGATCAGCCCCTTCGTCGATTTCCCGGGAAATGTGTCGGTTAGGCACGGGCGCGATCGGACGCGAGCCGGGAAAGAGCGGCACCCAGTTGTGACAGGATCTCGGAGGCGAGAAGGCTGTGCTCGGACGTGCGGACGGCGAGCTCGCCGGCGAGGCCGTGCAAGTAAACCCCCATCGCAGCCGCAACGGACGCGGGGATTCCCCGAGCGAGCAAACCGCCGATCACCCCGCTCAGGACATCGCCGGATCCCGCTTTGGCCATGGCCGGAGTGCCCGTCGGATTCACCATCTGGGTTCCGTCGGGAAAGGCGATGATGGTGTGGGTTCCCTTCAACACCACCACGCTCCCCGTCTTCTCCGCCCACTCGCGGGCAAGGGTGTGACGGGACGATTCCACTCCGGCCGCAGTGGTCCCCGCCAGACGGGCCATTTCCCCGGGATGGGGCGTCAGGATCGTCTCCCCTCTCCGGGCGCGAAGCGCATCGGGATGCTCCGCCAGGATATTCAACCCGTCGGCGTCCAACACCACCGGAAACGGAAGGGTTTCGAGCAATTCCCGAAGCCAAGCCCCTTCGCCGGGAAACCGTCCCAGCCCTGGCCCCACGGCGGCGGCGGTGAACCGGTCGATTCGTTCCGGCAATATCCGGACGCTGTCTTCGGCGAACCGCCCCTCTCCGTCATCCGGCCATCCCCAGACCAGCGCATCCGTCACCTTGGCGGCGAGGATCGGTTCCTGGGCGGCGGGGACGGCCACCGTCGAAAGCCCCGCACCGATGCGTAGTCCCGCCAGCCCCGCGAGGACGGCGGCGCCGAGCATCCCCCGCGATCCGCCGACGACCAGCAGATGTCCGTACGTCCCCTTGTGGGACCAGCGGGAGCGGGGAAGCAGCCACTCTCTCCACCAAGACGGGTCGTTGACGCGGGCTGCGGGGGGACGGTGTTCCGCCGCCGACCGGGGGATGCCGATGTCGGCCACGATCACTTCGCCGCAGTGGTCGGCGGCCGGCAGGAGATAGTGGCACCACTTGGGATAGGCAAAGGTCACCGTCCAGTCGGCGCGGATCGCCTCCGGCAACAGGGCCCCCGTGTCCGTGTCGGCGCCGCTGGGCACATCGACGGCGACAACGGCGCCCCGGCGGTGTTCGTTGACCAGGCGGATCAGTTCCAACGCCCGGGGGCGCACCTGCCCCCGAATGCCGGTGCCCAGCAGGGCGTCGACGATGGCATCCGCCTCCTCGATCCGGCGAATGAGTTCACCGCGGCGTTCCTCCGCATCCCGGACGACGGGAATTCCCAAATTGCGGCACACCTGGAAAAAGACGCGAGCATCGGAGGTCAACTTTTCTTCCGGTCCCGCCAGCCAGACGACCGCTTTCCAGCCGGCGGCGGCCAAATGCCGGGCTGCCACAAACCCGTCTCCGCCGTTGTTGCCGGTTCCGGCGAGGACGAGGGCGGTTCCCGGACGCGGGAGTCGATCCGTCAGCGACCGGGCCACCGCCTTCCCGGCGTTTTCCATCAACACCACACCGGGAATGCCGATCGTTTCGATGGCATAACGGTCCAGATCGCGCATCTCCTGTGCAGTTGTCAAGTACACACATGTCCCTCCCAACCGCGATATATATGTATGTCCCCGTCCCTTTGAATATGCAGACAAGGTTGACAGACCCTCAGCCGGTCAGATCCTCTCCGCCACAACCATCGCCGTCGCATAATGGTCCGAATGGGTGATGGAGAGATGGAGGCGCACCTCCTCCTCCCACCCCAGGACGGCCCGGCCCCGCGGGCTGAGGCGGACCTGCGGACAGCTTCTTTCGTCGGGAAGGATTTCGATGTCTTGAAAGCTCAGTTTGCCGATCCCCGTGCCCGCCGCCTTGGACACCGCCTCCTTGGCCGCAAACCGGCCGGCGAGAAATTCCAGGATCCGTCCTTCCGACCGCGGCAGGCAGGCCCTTTCCCTCTCGGTCAATATGCGCCGCGCCAGCCGCTCCGCCCCGAACCGGCGAATCCGCTCCAATTCCACCAGATCGATGCCGATACCGAGAATCATCTCGCGTTCACCCCCGTCATTCCACATCCCACCGAAAACTCCAGGCCGCCACCAGGAAAGAGACGGCGAGCCAGGCCGCCAAGGCCGCCGTCGGCATCCACAGATCCGCCAGTCCGGCACCCGCGTTCATGATGTCCCGAAGCGCGCGGGTCAGGTGAACGATGGGAATCACCTCGACCAACGGCTGCAGGAAGTCCGGCAAATTTCGGATGGGAAAAAAGATCCCCCCGACGAAAATCATCGGAAAGGAGACCAACCCGGCAATCGGTCCCGCGCTCTCGGGGCTGCGGGCCAGGCTGGCGATGATGAAGCCGATCGACAGGAAGGTCAGCGTTCCGAGCAGGATGAAAAAGATCAATGCCGCCCAGGAACCGTAGACGTGAACGTCAAAGGCGAAATAGGCCACCAGGAGGACGGCGATCGCCTGCACCGCGTTCAGGAGGATGCGGGCGGTGATTTGCCCCGCGATGAAGGTGGCGCTGGACAGGGGGGTTCCCTGCATGCGGCGCAAGATTCCCCGCTCCCGCCACGAAGCGATGGTGCCGGCCACGCCGTTCAGGCTGTTGTTCATGATCATCAGGGACAAAATGCCTGGGACGAGGAAATCGGTATAACTCATCGGCCGGCTCTGGACATTGATCTCTTCCACCCCGATCACCGGCTGAAACCGGACCAGCCGCTTGTTCAGGCGGTCCACCATCTGGCGGATCAGCGCCGTCCCGACCTCCGCCACCGTCGGATTGCCCTTGTCATAGTAGAGGGCGATCAGCCGGGCCGTTTCCCCTTCCTCCGGCGATGCGACCCGCTGGCCAAAACCCTTTTTCACCACGACGACCAGGTCCGCCTCCCCGCTGCGGACCATTTCCCCTCCGCCGCCGTCGGAGGAGGGGATGAGATCTATTCCCTCCGTTTTTCCCAGTTCCCCGACAAATTGCCGCGACGCCGCCGAATCGTCCTCGTCGGCCACCGCCACCCTCACCTGAAAGCCCATGCCGTCTCCGACCAGCATTCCCAGGGCGAGCATCATGAAAATGGGAAAAAACAGCGTCCAGATCACGATGTTCCGGTTGCGGGCGAACAGCAACAGTTGCGCCTTGGTCAGTTGGAAATATGCTTTCATTCCTGCGTCAACCTCTTTCCTGTCCGCTGTAGAAACACATCCTCCAGGGTGGCCGTCCGGGTGCGGAGATCCTTCAGGGCCACCCCCCGCTCACCGGCCCAGGTGATCAATCCGCTCAG
This sequence comes from Planifilum fimeticola, assembly GCF_003001905.1. NCBI lineage: Bacteria > Bacillati > Bacillota > Bacilli > Caryophanales > Thermoactinomycetaceae > Planifilum > Planifilum fimeticola. The sequence goes on along the minus strand of NZ_PVNE01000031.1, from coordinate 24,504 downwards.
CGTCTCCTGAAGGCGATCCGTCAAAAGGATGACGTCCCGCTGCCGATCCCCCGCCCGCCTCACTTCCTTCACTCCCGGGAGCCGGTGAAACGGCGCCCCCGCCTCCGTCTCCGCCGTAAACTCCACGACGCTTTCCGACTCCAATCCCCGGATCAATCCCGCCGGCGTATCCAAAGCGATGATCTCTCCCCGGTCCATGATGGCCACCCGGTCGCAGAGCTGCTCCGCCTCCTCCATGTAATGGGTGGACAAAAAGATCGTCCGACCCTCCTCCTTCAGCTTCCGGATGATCTCCCACAGGCCGCGCCGGGCCTGGGGATCCAGCCCCGTGGTCGGCTCGTCCAGAAAGAGAACCTTGGGATCGTGCACCACCGCCAGGGCGATGGCCAGCCGCTGCCGCTGTCCGCCGGAAAGATGCTTCACCAGGGTCCTTTCCTTTTCCCTCAGGTCGAAGGAGTCTATGAGCGAATCGAGGGGCTGGGCGGTGCCGTAAAAGCTGGCGTAGAGCTGAAGAGACTCCCGGACGGTAAGATGTTCAAACAGGGCCGTCGATTGCAGCTGAACGCCGATGATTCGCTTGACCCGGTCCCGATGGCGGATGGCGTCGATGCCGCCCACGAAAATCTCCCCTTCGTCGGGAAGGCGCAGGCCCTCGATCATTTCCATCGTCGTCGTCTTCCCCGCTCCGTTGGGCCCCAAAAGGCCGAATACCTCTCCTTCCGCCACCTCAAAGCTGATGCCGCTTACCACCGGCTTTCCCCCGTAACGTTTGACCAATCGGCTGACCCGAATCATCGGGTCCGTTTCGCACCCTGTTTTCACCGACGCCCTCCTTTCCGTCTGCCACTACGTCCAGTATACACCTTCCAGATGAAAATAAGAGGCGCTTCATGGGTTTCATGAAGGAAAATTGCGACCGAACGGAGAGCAGCCGGGCGGTCCGACCGAGGAGCTGAGGCGGATTTTTAATGGGCGGGATAAAAATGGTTCGGTCCAAATCTGCCATGGCCCCATCCGGTAATCAGAATCCCACCGTTTCGAAGCGGCCATATGGAAACACCTCCACAGGGTGCCTTGCGGGGTCATGCGTCCGCCGCCGATACAAATGAGTCACCACCGCGAAAACTTCAAGGACCCCCTCCGGCATTGCGGATCCTGCATTCCCGTGCGGAATACGAAAACCCTTGGCAGTTCAGGTTCCGTTCCGGCAACCGCCGCAACTCCGTCCGCAATCCCCTGGGCCATATGGGTCCCGCCATTCCATCTCAACAACTTCTTTCCCTTCTTTTTCCAAACGAGGAAACATTAAATCCGGGCACGAAGCGTCCACTCGTCTTCGGAGCAAAGAATCCGCTCCCCGAGAGAACGACATGCCACATCCCCAAATTTCAAGAAACATCGCTCACATCGTCGTCCCGAACAAGGAAAATCATGGCCGGAATTTTTTGGAGTGCGTGTTTGGGTTGATTTGAGTGTCTTAAGTGATATAATACACTTAAACACAATGACACTCCCTGCGGGGCTGGAACGGAGGGAAGAGAGTGGATGAACGTCAGGTTGGCTCGTTGACGTTTTACTTAGATCTCAGCCAGCCGTTGTACGAGCAAATACTACAACAAATGAGAAACGCGATTGTCAAGGGAGAGATGGCGTTGGGGGAAAAGATTCCTTCCGTACGGGACATGGCGCGCGCCCTCAAAGTCAACCCAAACACCGTCATCCGCGCCTATCAGGAACTGGAACGCGACGGCCTGACAGAGACGAGGCGCGGACAGGGGACCTTCATCACGACTTCGCAAGAGCGCGTAGAGCGGATTCGCAACGAGTTGGCACAGCATGCAATCGAGGAGTTCCTCGAAAAAATGCAAAGTCTGGGCTATTCATGGGAAGAGATTGAACGTTGCCTGCAGGACAAAAAGAAGGAGGATACTGCCGATGACCCAAATCGCCGTTCACTGTGAGGGGGTCCGCAAACACTACGGATCGAAACGGGCATTGGATGGACTCACCCTGTCAATCCCGCACGGTCGCGTGGTCGGCATACTCGGTCCAAACGGATCGGGAAAGTCCACCCTGTTCCGACTCTTGACCGGTCTCACTCTGGCTGACAAAGGCCGGGTACAGGTGCTCGGCAGGCCCCCGGGGTGGCGGACAAACCGCGATATCGCCTATCTGCCCGACCGGGCCCGCTGGTATCCAGACCACACGGTCCGCCAGGCGTTCACGTGGGCGGAAAATTTCTTGCCCGGTTTCGATCCCGAAACAGCGAAACGTCTTGCGGAATTCATGAAAGTGGACCTGGACGCGAATGTCCGCGACATGTCGCGCGGACAGGAGGCGCGCGTGATGCTCATCCTCTGCATCGCCCGCCGGGTTCCGCTCATCATCCTGGACGAACCGTTCTCCGGCATCGATACCGTCTCCAGGGCACGGATCATCGAAGGTTTGATAGACCATGTCAGTGATGGAGAACGCACCGTGCTCATCAGCACGCACGAGCTGTACGAAGCGGAGGCGTTGTTTGATCACGCCATGTTTCTCGACGCGGGGCGCGTCGTCCTGAGCGGGGACGCGGACGAACTGCGCCGACAATACGGTTCCATGAACTCCGTGATGAAAACCCTGTATCGTTAGGAGGTTTCCGATGGCTGCACAATCGAATTTCTGGGCACTCGTAAAGCATGATTTCAAACGGCGGAAGCGCCGCAACATGCAGATCCCGAAAGGGTGGTGGCTGGCTTATGCCGGCGGGGCGCTGGCCGTGTTGCTGACTCTTACCACCTATGCAGCCCTGCACGGCCATACTTATCTGGGACCGGTGTGGTTCACCACCTTCGGGCTGCCCTTCTTGAGTTTTGGCATGGCGACGAGCCTGACCGCTAGCGAGTGGAAAAACGGCACGGCCGGATGGTGGCTGACCCTTCCCTTCTCCCGCCTCCGCCTGGTGACTTCAAAGTTTGTTGCCGCCCTGCTGCGCAGCGTTCTCATCTTCGCTGTGGTGTACTGCATCCTTGCGCTGTTCGGACTGTATACGATGGCATTGGTCGGACCTTTCGATCCGCACTCCGCTGCAAGCTATTTGCTCACAGGCCTGAAATGGAACGCCCTCCTGTTTTCCGTCTGCCCCTTTGTCACCGCATTCGGCATTCTCTTCTGTGTCTTAGGCGAATCGCGGGCGAAGCCGGCCATCCCACTGATGTGGATCCTGTTCTCGGGCCTGTGGTGGCTGCTTTTTGCGCACGGCGGAGTTTACCTGCACGTCCAAACCGCAGGCATGCCGAACCTCTCCGTGTCGCCCTTCCTGTTCATCCCGATCGTTGTCAGCTGGCTGCTGGCCTATGGCCTGATTCGACTGGCGGCGTACCTTTTGAACCGCCATCTGGCGATGTAAATGGGGGAGGATGATCAACGATGCAAACCATACTCGACACCCGAAAATCGACGGAAACAGCCCTGGATGTTCGCGGCTTGCGCAAATCGTACGGCAACATCGCCGCTTTGCAAGGGGTGAGCTTTTCCGTCCGATCCGGTTCCTGTTTCGGGCTGCTCGGACCGAACGGTGCCGGCAAGTCTACGACAATGAAGATCCTGACGGGAATCGTCACGGCGGACGCCGGCACGGTACGGGTCCTCGGCCTGGATACCGCCAAACAGCAGAACGCCATCCGCCGCCAAGTGGGCTATGTTCCCCAGGAGATCACTCTCTATGAAAAACTGAGCGCCCGTGACAACCTCGTCTTTTTCGGAGAGATGTACGGCATTCGCGGGTCTGAACTGCGGCAGCGGATCCAGGAGGTGTTGCGTGCGACCGCCCTTGAACAACGCGCATACGAACCCGTCGCTACGTTTTCCGTCGGAATGAAACGTCGCATCAACATCGCCGCCGCGCTGCTGCACCGGCCAAAGCTGCTGATCCTGGATGAACCCACGGTCGGTATTGACCCGCAATCGCGCAACTACATCTTTGAAATGATCCGTTCGCTCCGGGCGCAAGGAATGACCATCATCTACTCGACGCACTACATGGAGGAAGTGGAGGCGCTGTGTGACGATATCGCAATCATTGATCACGGCCGCGTCATCGCTCAGGGTTCGCTCTCAGACCTGCTGGACAGGTTCGGCAAAAAGGCGGTTTACGTGGAGATGGACGGATTTGGCCAGCTGCCGCCCTTCCCGTTTCCCTGCAAAATCTCACGGCGTGATGAGGGTTGGATGATTGAAACCAAGTACAGGTCGGAGGCGATGAATTTCCTGTTGCAAAATGCTTTCGAACAGAAACTCGACATCCGAGCCCTGGAGATGGTCCGTCCCTCGCTGGAGTCGGTGTTCCTCGAACTGACCGGAACGAGTCTGCGGGATTGATGGCCGATGCCAATGAACGAAGGAGGCCGCTACATGCGAAGCATCATACGCAAGGAATTGAAATTGCTGTTCAAGGAAAAGGGCAACTTGTTTTTTCTCCTGATTATGCCCATGCTATTTATTGTGTTGTTCGGATCCGTGTTTTCCGAATCCTCCAATGCCACGATCACCGTCCATTGCGTGGATCTGGATCAATCGAAGGTGTCCAAGAGCTTTCTCCGTGCTGTCGGGCGCGTGAAAGGATTCAGCCTGCGGACCGATGGCCCGGAGATGCTGAACGAACGGCTTCAGGAGGTCCGGGATGGCAAATTGAGCGAGTTGGTCATCATCCAAAAAGGGTTTGGAAATGCCGTCACCTCCGGACGTCCCGCCGAGATCCGGTTCCACCACAACATCGGCAAGGAAACCGTCACCGGCCCGATTGAGTCGGTGCTGAATACAGTCGCCACCCGCTATCAAGAACAGCGCGTGGGTGCCGCCCTCAGCACTGCCGGCAAGAATCCGGACGAAGTCAAACAGCTCCTGGATCCGCCGATTCACATCCGCGAAATCAAAGAGGGCGGCGCCGGCGGCAAGGACAATGTGCTCAACCAGGTTGTGCCGGGTTACACCGTGATGTTCGTCTTCTTCATCATTTTCAGCATGATCCGCAGCTTTCTCGCCGAAAGGGAATCCGGGATGTTGGCAAGGCTTCGGAGCACGCCGATGAATCCGCTGGCGTACCTTATCGGGATGTGGATCCCAGCGCTCTTGGCCGTCTTGATCCAGTGCACGATCCTGCTCACTTTCGGATACGCAGTCTACGGCATCTCCCTCGGCGATCTCAGCGCCGTCGCGCTGATTGTGTTGTGCCTGGGGATCTGCGGAACCGGTATCGGCCTGTCCGTCTCCCTGTTGGCCCGCAGTGAAAACCATGGTCGCGGAATCACCATGTTGATCACCTTGGGTGGTGCCGCCCTGGGCGGCCTCTGGCTGCCGGAGGAACTGATGCCGCACTTCGCACAGGTGATCAGCCACTTCACTCCGCAATTCTGGGCACTGCAGGGCTTCCAGCAGGTAATGGTCCACGGCGCCCACATCTACGATATCTGGAAAACGCTCGCCGTCCTTCTGGCGTTCGGTGCCGCGGGTCTGGTCGTCGCCCTCTGGAGGTTCCCCCGTTTCCTGCAATCCGCGGCCAACTGACGCGCGTTACAGAATTCAGTTGTTGCACCTGCATCGTGGCGGAAGAGAAGGGAGGATACGGGTGGGACATCGTAAAGGGGAATTTATCGGGAAAAAGCATGCGGGCCGATTATCTCATTGACGGGTTAGCCAAGCGGAAAGAAAAACATCAACACCCGGGCCGCGCGGTCCGGGTTTTTTTGCTTGAAGGAGCGGTCGAACGCGGGAGCCGAAGACATCCTTCACGGCTCTGGCTGAACATTGCGCGGCTTTTCGCTTTCCCCTTCCTGTCATCCCCTTTTCTTTTACCCCATAAAAGTGGATAATGATACTGAGGAAAGGGGTATTTAATCTTGACCATTTCCCTTAAGAGCAGGAACGAAATCGAGAAGATGCACCGCTCCGGCCGGCTGTTGGCCTCCTGTCACCGGGAACTGGCCCGCCTCATCAAACCCGGCATCACTCCGCTCGCGATCGACCGGTTTGTCGAGGAGTATCTGCGGTCCCACGGAGCCACGCCGGAACAAAAAGGGTACATGGGGTATCCCTACGCCACCTGTTGCTCGAAAAACGACGTCGTCTGCCACGGAATGCCCGACGAAACCCCATTACGGGAAGGGGACATCGTGACCATCGACATGGTGGTGAACATCGACGGGTGGCTGGCCGATTCCGCCTGGACGTATCCCGTCGGAACCATCTCATCCGAGGCGCGTCGGCTCCTGGACGCAACCCGCGAATCCCTCTACCGGGGGATCGCCCAGGCAAAGGCGGGCAACCGCTTGGGGGACATCTCCCATGCCATCCAATCCTTTGCCGAAGGTCAGGGCTATTCGGTGGTCCGCCAGTTCGTCGGCCACGGAATCGGCCGGCGGATGCACGAAGATCCCCAGGTCCCCCACTTCGGCAGGCCGAATCAGGGAGTGCTCCTGAAGCCGGGAATGGTGATCACCATCGAGCCGATGTTGAACGTCGGGGGATATCAGGTCAAAATCGACGACGACGGCTGGACGGCCCGGACCGTGGATGGGAGCCTGTCCGCCCAGTATGAGCACACCGTGGCCATCACCGAGGAAGGCCCTTTGATCTTGACCGAACAGTAATTTTTTCAACCGATCATGTACCATGCGACGGCAAAGATGACCGACAGAACCAGGGTGACGACCACGACGATCCAGCCGAGTCTTTTCGCTTTTACCGGACTGCTCAAGGGTATCGCTCCTTTTTTCCCTATTCTGCCTTGCCATCTTCAGTTTATCCGTCCGGTCCCCGCGGAAAACGGACGACGACAACCCGAGAAAATGGAGGATTCAACATGTATTTGGTCAACAACCGGATTCCCGTCACATCCGAAGAACACCTCAACGAGCTGAAGGAACGGTTTCAAAACGCCACGCAATCGATGAAGTCCGTTCCGGGATTCGTCTCCTTCCGCCTGCTGAAAGCGGAGGACGGCTCCCACCTGGTGGCGGAAACCGTCTTCGAAACCAAACAGGACTTCATCAACTGGACGCAGAGCGAACACTTCCGCAAGGCCCACGGCGGCCGCCGGGCGGAAGAGGGGCGGCCCAACGTCTCCGCCTACGAAGTGCTGATTCCATAAATCAGGGACGCAATCGCCAACAGTTCACATTTGGGGAGGTCTTCCTTTATGGCATACAAAATCGCCCTGTTTTTGCACATCGCCGGCGTCGCCACCTGGTTCGGAGCGATGCACATCCTGGCCATCTGGCTCGGGCGGACCGCCAAGGCGGCGGACGGAAAATCGCTGGCGGAAACCCTGCAGGCCGTTCACCGTCTCAACATGCGCACGCTGGTCCCCAGCGCCATCATCGTCCTGGCTGCCGGCGTGTACATGCTGAGCCAACATTATATCAACGGAGCGGAGCTGCCCTTCTGGCTCCTGTTCAAGGAGCGTTTCGGCAGCCTGTTCATCCTGGCCTACATCATCGGCTTCACCCTTTACGGCCGGAAGTTGAAAAGCGCCTCGGGCGGCGGTGATGCCGAACTCCTGCGCCAAACGGCCAAGCGGTACGCCATCCTGGCCCATGTCACCACATTGCTGATTTTGATCGTCATCCTTTTCGCCACCCTCAAGTTCAATTGACGAAACGCCCCCTCCTCAAAGGAAGGAGGGGGCGTTTTCAATCACCGCAACACCTCGTAATGGAGCATCACGCAGTCGTCGAAGCGGAAGTGGCTTTTCAACTCCAGCCGCTCCTGCCGGCTGTTCTTCCGGAACAGCGGAATCCCCCTGCCGATCAACACGGGGATCACACTGATCAAAAACTCGTCCACCGCACCCGCTTCCAGGAACCCCTCGATCAGCTCGCTGCCTCCGACCAACCAGATGTTCTTTCCCGGACGTCCTTTCAACGCTTCCACGAAGGCCCCGATGTCCCCGTTCACATATTCCACATGCTCATCGCGGCCCGAAGCGGTCCTGGAAAAGACGTAACACTTCTTGCCCTTGTAGGGAAACGTTTCGGTCAGCTCCGGCAACTGATCGTAGGTCGCCTTTCCCATGATCACGGTATCGATCGTCCTGTAAAACTCCGGGTAGCCATAGTCCGCGGGATCCGACGGGGAATTCTCCAGCAGCCAGTCGATCTCCCCGTTTTCCCGCGCGATATAACCGTCCAGGCTCATCGCGATGTATACGATCACTTTCCGATCCAACACGATCCCTCCCTGAGGATTGATCGCACCTCCTCCGAATCCCTCACCCGGAGAAGGGGCATATTCATGCTACACCCTGTAACATGACACCCTTTGTCATAATTAAAAAAGAAAGGAGGATGGCCATGCGTGCGGACCGGCTGCTGGCCCTGCTTCTCCTCCTACAGCAAAGGGGAAAGGTCACCACGAGGCAGCTGGCGGAGGAGTTGGAAGTATCCAGCCGGACCGTTTTGCGGGACCTGAACGACCTCAGCGCCCTGGGAATCCCCGTGGTGGCGGAACGGGGCAAAAACGGGGGATGGCGCCTGCTCGACGAATACCGAAAAACCTTGCTCACCTTGACGACGGAGGAGATTGCCTCCCTCTTTCTCCCCTTCCCGGAAACCCTTCTGAAGGATTTGGGAATCGATCGGCCCTTTCGGATCGCCCGGAAAAAATTGTTTCCCCACCTTCCCTCCCCCGCGGAGCTCCGGGCCCAAAAGCTGTGGGATCGCATCCACATCGATCTGGAACCCTGGAAGGAAAAAGTCGAAAAACCCGATTGGATTGCCCCCGTCCTGCAGGCGGTCTGGGAGGAGAGAAAACTGAGGATCGATTATGAACGGGCGGACGGAAAGCGAAAGACGCGGACAGTCAACCCCCTCGGCCTGGTGGCGAGGGGGCGCGGCTGGTATCTGGTTGCCGCCGACGGGGAGGGGGAAATCCGAAGCTACAGGCTCAACCGGATCCGGTTTGTCGAGATCCTGAAGGAGCGCTTTGCGCGCCCCGAGGGGTTTGAGATCGCCTCCTATTGGAAGCGGTCCAAGGCCCGGTTTGTCGCAAACCTGCCCGAGTACATCGTCCGGGCGGAACTTTCGCCGGAAGCGCTCCGGCGGATCCGGTTCACCGGCCGTTTTGTGCGACTGCTGGAGGAGGAAAAGCCCGATGCGCGGGGATGGATCCCCGTCACCCTCCGGTTTGATACGGAACAGGAGGCGGCGGAGACCATCCTCGGCTTCCACAGCCAGATTCGGGTCCTCTCCCCCCGATCCCTGAGGAAAAAAATCCGGGATATGGCCGAGTCGGTGTTGAAGCTCTACAAACCGGAATAAAAAGGAGGCGAAACAGGCCTTCCCCGATGAAAATCCTCCCTTGCAACTGACGTTGCGTCACCCTTTACAGTAAGTGACAGGGGCCGCATTGATGGCATCAAAGGGTGATGAAACATGGGAAAAAACGTGATCAGAAAGCTGAAACTGGAGTTGGAAGCCGGAAAAGCCAATCCGGCCAAAGTGGGGAAGGATCTCGCTCCGACGGGCATCAACCTGCTCGCTTTCTGTCAGAAATATAACGAACTGACCGCCGGACAGCAGGGGCTGATCATCCCCGCGGAGATTACCGTGTTCGAGGACCGTTCCTTCACCATCCGGACCAAGACACCCCCCACCGCCTTTCTCCTCAAACGGGCCGCGGGAATCGAAAAGGGGGCCGCCCGGCCGGGTCACGAAATCGTGGCCACCCTTTCGCGAAAGGATTTGGAAAAGATCGCCGAGATCAAACTTCCGGATCTGAACACGAACCGGTTGGAAAACGCCGTGAAAATGATCGAAGGAACCGCCCGCAACATGGGGATCCGAATTGCGGACTGATTAGCAAAAAGGAGGGACAATCCGTGAAGCAAAACCTTTACACGACGGGACAGCTGGCTGAAAAGGCGTTCGTCACGATTCGGACGCTCCGCTATTACGACAAGGTAGGACTGCTGAAACCCTCCCACCACTCCGACGGGGGGCACCGTCTCTACACCGACGAGGATTTGTTTCGTCTGGAGCAAATTCTGGGCCTGAAGTTCCTCGGATTTTCCCTCACCGAAATCAAGCGCTTTTTGGAAAAACCGAAATCCCTCACCGAGTCGCTCGCCATGCAGAAGGAAATCTTGAAGGACAAGAAAGAGCGGATCGAACAGGCGATCGATGCCATCGGTGAGGTGGAAAAAATGCTGTCGGAAAAGCAGCCCGACTGGGGTTCGATCCTGAATCTGCTCCGGGTGATCCGGCTGGAAAAGGACGACGACTGGTGGGAAAAATACTACGACACCTCCTCCCAAATCGCCCGGGGACCCAAGGGACGGGAATGGATGGAGAAAACCTACACCGAAGAGCAGCGGAACCGGCTTCAGGAGCTTCACCCCGGTTATACCGAAGAGCAGGCCCGGGAAGACTCCCTGAAATGGAAAGAGGTGATTCTCCTCCTGAAACGACTGGTGGCGGAGGGGAAAGACCCCTCCGACCCGGAGGCGCAGGAGCTTGCAAAGCGATGGTGGGATCTGGTCCAGGCCTTCACCAAGGGAAATGAGGATCTCCGCCAAAGCCTGGCCGAAGGGTTGAAGGAAAGCCCCTATCCCCGCCCCTACACTCAGGAGGAAGAAGCCTTTATCAACAAGGCTTTGGAGATCTTCAAAAAAGGCTGACCCGCAAGATCGGGAGAAAAATGTCAACTGCCCGGCATTCCGGGCAGTTGTCCGTTTTTCCGTCGGTTTTCACGGTCTTCGGACGTGAAAGTTCTCCTGCAGCAGGCGCCAGTTCTGCGGAAATTCCTCCCCGAGGACCCAGTAACTGATCCCCCGAAGGCCGTATTCCTTGACCAGATTGAACTTCGCTTGCATGCTCTCCTCGTTTTCGTACCAGACGACGTGCTCTTTCCCTTGATCGTCCCGGTAGTAATAATACGGGGCCTGATCCCGGTTGCTGTACAGCACCCTAGCACCCTTCATCTTGGCGAGGCCTGCCGCTTCCTTAGGGGAGAGCCTCTTGGCGGGAGGTCCTTCCTTCCGGTAGGGAAGCGTCCAGTCGTAGCCGTAGAGAGGTGCGCCCATCACGATCTTTTTCCTTGGAATCTTCCGGACGGCGTAATTGAGCACATCCCGAACCTGGGGAATGGGCGCCACCGCCATGGGCGGTCCGCCGGTCCACCCCCATTCGTAGGTCATCAGGATGACGAAATCGGCCAGCTTTCCGTGGACGGCATAGTCATGGGCGCCGTGCCAGGCTCCGCCCTGCCGGTCGCTCGACTTCGGGGCCAAGGCGGTGCTGACGACAAAGCCTTCCCGTTTCATCCTCGGGAGAAAGGTTTTCAGAAAGCGGTTGTACAAATCCCGGTCCTCTTCCCGTATGTGTTCAAAATCGACGTTCAGCGCCCGGTAGCCCTTTTCCTTCATCACCCGGATCACGCTCTGGATCAGCCGCCTCTGGGCCGACCGGTCGGTGAAAATCCTGTGGGCGATGTCCGGCTGGAAATTCCCCCCGGCGAAGTTGGTAATCACCAACATGGGGACGGCGCCCTGCTTTTTTGTCACCTGCAGGGGATGTTCATCCTTCAGGGGAATCAGGCTGCCGTTCGGCTTGACCCGGTAGCTGAAGAAGGCGACATAGCTCAGGTATTTGCCCACATCTTCCACCACATCGCCCGCTTCCTTGGGATCGACGGGTTCCAGAAAGCCCACCGTCGTGATCGTCGGCGAGGCGGAGATTTTCGGATGTTCCGTCTCTACCTGCTGATAGGAGGGGGGATGCGGCCGGGCCTGCTCGGACTGGGGGCGGGGTTGGGCCCCCTGATTGCATCCGGCGACGATCATTCCTGCAATCATGGCGATCAATACGGTGCGTCGCATCGAATCACTCCCGAAACTCATCTGTGTTTATAACCTTTTTTCGGGAGCGGCTTTTTATGCAATCAAGGGAAAACCCCGTTCCGCATTGGAACGGGGGTTTTCTTCCTGCCTCCATTTATTCCACGGTGACGCTCTTCGCCAGGTTGCGCGGTTTATCCACGTCATATCCCCTGGCGACACAGGCGTGGTAGGCCAAAAGCTGCAGGGGAATCACCGTCAACACAGGGGTGAGGAAGGATAGCGTGCGCGGGATGGTCAGCACCTCGTCCGCCAATTTGTGAAGCTCGGCGTCCCCCTCCAGGGCCAGCCCCAACACCTGGGCACCCCGGGCCTTCACTTCCTCGATGTTGCTCACCATTTTGTCATAGAGGGACGTCTGGGTGGCGAGGGCGATCACCGGCACTCCTTCCTCGATCAGGGCCAATGTCCCGTGCTTCAGCTCGCCGGCGGTGTAGGCCTCGGAGTGAATGTAGGTGATCTCCTTCAGCTTGAGGGAACCCTCCAGGGAGACGGCATAGTCCAGCCCCCTGCCGATGTAGAACAAATCTTCCTTCTTGGCGATCTCCGCGGCCAAACGGCGGATGGTGTCCTCCATCTCCAGCGTCCGCTCCGCCAGTTCCGGCAGCTCCTCCAGATGTTTCACCACTTCGGCCAGCTCCGCCTCGGAGCGGGTACGGCGGATCCGGGCCAGGTAGAGTCCCAGCAGGTAGATGGCGATCAATTGGGAAGTGTACGCCTTGGTCGAAGCCACGGCGATTTCCGGGCCGGCCTGGGTGATGAACACATCATCCGCTTCCCGGGCGACGGTGCTGCCGACCACGTTGGTGATGGCCAAGACCCGGGAACCCGCTTTTTTCGCTTCCCGGAGGGCCGCCAGGGTGTCCGCGGTCTCACCCGATTGGCTGACCACCACCACCAGCGTGCGCGGCGTCAGGATCGGATTTCGGTAACGGTATTCGGAGGCCACGTCCACCTCCACCGGAATGCGCACCAGCTCCTCGATGACGTATTTGCCCACCAGCCCGGCGTGATAGGCGGTACCGCAGGCGACAAAATGGATGCGTTCGATCTCCCGGATCTCCTCCGGGGACAAAGCGATTTCCCTGGAGAGATCCGCCTGCCCGCCCTTCACCCGTCCGGTGAGGGTGTCGCGGATCGCCCGGGGCTGCTCGTGAATCTCCTTCAGCATGAAGTGATCGTAACCGCCCTTTTCCGCCTTGACGATGTCCCAGTCAACCCGGAGCGTTTCCCGCTCGACGGGCTCTCCGTCCGTCTTCATCAAACGGACATCGTCACGGGTGAGTACGGCCATCTCCCCGTCCTCCAGCACATAGAATTCCCTCGTGTGCTCCAGGATGGCGGGAATGTCGGAGGCGATGAAGTTTTCCCCTTCTCCGACGCCGACGATCAGCGGGCTGGCCAGGCGGACGGCGATCAATTTGTCCGGTTCGTATTCGCTGACGATGGCCAGGGCATAGGCCCCCTTCATCCGCCGGACCACCTTCCGCACTGTGGACACCAGATCGCCATCCCACTGATCGGCCAACAGATGGGCGACGACCTCGGTATCCGTCTCCGACTGGAAGGAACAGCCCTTGGCCAGGAGTTCCTCCTTCAGCTCCAGATAGTTTTCGATGATCCCGTTGTGGACGACGGCGAATCGTTGCGCCATGTCCATGTGCGGGTGGGCGTTTTCATCCGACGGCCTCCCATGGGTCGCCCACCGGGTGTGACCGATTCCCAACTGCCCGGGCAACGACCGGAGAGAGAGGCGGTGCTCCAGCTCGGAAAGGCGACCCTCCGCCTTGCACACTCCCAACGTTTCCCCGTTGTACACAGCCAGACCCGCGGAATCATATCCACGGTATTCCAGCTTCCGAAGCCCTTCCACGAGAATGCCCTGGGCTTGTTTCGGTCCGATATATCCGACAATGCCACACATCGTTCCCGTAAAACCCCCTTTAACATCCGGCTCGCCTGCTCCCTCGCCTGAAAAGAGCCGGCGATCCTCTCCGCTTCTCTCTGTCTGGGTCTAAACTCCGTCCGGTTAACCGGGCATCGCGCCGGAGCGGGTTGTCAAACGGGTCGCCCCGCTCTTTTCCACTCCGGCTCCGCGGCCCCGATGCCGGGCCGGGAGGCATCCGCCGATGGTTCGATCAACCTCCACCTCGTCAACTGCGGCTGCCCCGCCGCAGTCCTGGCGCTTTACGACAAAGGAGCCTGAGTTATCTCCGGCCTCGCTTTCGGGCCTCACCCCCTTTCACGAAAAAATCCCTCAACATATCCACAAATTATGCAAAAAACCGGAACTCCGTGTGGCATTTCGGCACGAACCAAAAACCGCCAACCTTTGTCAGGCCAGCTCCCGCTTGACCGTTTCGGCGATCTCCTCCACGCAGCGCTTCAACGTCTCCTCATCGGGCCCCTCCGCCATCACGCGGATCAGCGGCTCCGTACCGGAGGGGCGGATCAAGACGCGGCCCTCATCCCCCAGGAGCTCCTCCGCCCTGGCGACGGCCTGTCCGATGGCCTCGTTTCCGTTCAAGCCGTTTTTGTCCTTCACGGGGACATTGACCAGCAGCTGCGGATACTTGGTCATCACCCGGGCCAGATCGCCGAGGGTCTGCCCCGTCTCCTTCATCACCTGGAGCAACTGCAGGGCGGTCAGCAGACCGTCTCCCGTCGTGCCGTGATCGAGAAAAATGATGTGACCCGATTGCTCACCGCCCAGGTTGTGACCGCCCCTGCGCATCTCCTCCATCACGTAGCGGTCGCCCACCCGGGTCTTTTTGACGGCGATCCCCTTCGATTCCAGGGCCTTGAACATCCCGATGTTGCTCATGACGGTGGCGACGACGGCATCCCCCTTCAGGTTGCCCCGCTCCTTCAAATACCCGCCGCAAATGCAAAGGATGTGATCCCCGTCCACCAACTGTCCCGTTTCGTCGACGGCGATCAGGCGATCCGCGTCTCCGTCAAAGGCAAGTCCCGCATCGGCTTTGCGGGCCTTCACTTCCCGCCGCAGCCGTTCGGGATGGGTCGAGCCGCAGTCCACATTGATATTCGTGCCGTCGGGGGCGGAACAGATGGCGATCACGTCGGCCCCGAGGTCCCGGAGCAGGCGGGGTGCCAGTTCGAAAGCGGCACCGTTGGCGCAATCGACGACGAGATTGAGACCGCACAGGTCGGTGTCGATCGTCTGTTTCAGATGATCGAGATATCGTTCCACCTCCTGCGGACGATCCTCTACCCGGCCGATCCCCTCTCCTTCGGGCCGGGGCAGCTGATCCGGCTGTTCCAGCAACGCTTCGATGGCTGTCTCGGTTTCATCAGACAATTTGAACCCGTCAGGACCGAAAAACTTGATCCCGTTGTCGGTAAAGGGATTGTGCGAGGCGGAGATCATCACGCCCGCATCCGCCCCCAACGCGCGGGTCAAATAGGCCACTCCGGGAGTGGTGACCACCCCCAGGCGGATCACGTCGCAGCCGATGGAAAGCATTCCGGCAACCAGGCCCGCTTCCAACATCTCCCCGGACAACCGCGTATCCCGACCGATGAGCACCCGGGGCCTCTTCGCCTGCTTCGTCAGGACATAAGCACCGCAACGTCCCAAACGAAAAGCCAGCTCCGGCGTCAGTTCCCGGTTGGCCACCCCCCGCACGCCATCAGTTCCGAAGTATTTCCCCATAGTTGATCCTCCTTCTACAGCCACGTCCCACGATGCCTCTGCGTCACCGCGCTTTTCTCCTCGCATCATCTTTATTCGTCTCAAGCGGCGGCGGTCACAAGGATCCCCGGGAGAGAGCAGCCCCGGGGACGCTTGGAAATACTGTACCCCTTTTATCGTCTGATTCGTATTCGCGCTTCCAGATTCGGATCGCCCTTCAATTGGACATAGGCAGGGAGGTTGACCCGTATCGGACGGAGGTGCTCTCCCGGAGGCAAATTGGAAGCATCGACGACGGCGCGGATATCCTGCAGCTTGATGTTATCCAGCAGCTTGGGCGCCCCGATGACCACCAGATCGACTTTGCCGCTTTCGGGAGCGATCACGTCCGCCTTGAGCCCGTCTCCCAAGCCGTTGACGCGGATCGGCACGCCTTTCAGCCTTTTCGTCTCCGCTTTAACGATGGTAACCGAAATCTTCACCGTCTTCGGCTGCACCTTCAGGCGTTCGTCCACCAGCGGAATGGGCAGCTCGAAGGTGCGATCCTTGGTTACGCCGGACAGATCCAGAGAAGGTCCGGGATAAACCTCCAGTCCGTTCAAGGTCTCTTCCGGACCGTACACGGTCACCCGGTCCACATCGGCCGTCAAGCCGGCGATGGCATATCCCTTCGGAGGATATTTGGCCACATCCACTTTGAGGGGGATTGATCGGTCCGGAGCCGTGATCGGCACTTCCACCTCAACCACCGAAGGGGTGACTTCCACCTTGTGGAGAGGTCCGTTTTCCCCATACACTTGTAACGCGACGGAACGGGAAACGGTTTCGGTCGATCCCTCCAGGTTGACGACCCCCTTGACCGCCGTCACCTCCTCCAGAAGCGATTCGGAACCCCTCACCAACACCTTCGTCGGTTTGATCACCGGTTCTCCCGCCTTGAATCCGCTGGGAAGATCACCGACCAGGTCCACCTGAACCGGCACTTCGATTTGCTGCTTCTCCTCCAGCGTCACGCTGACCTGCTTCGGATCGGCCTCCACCTTCACCCCGGACGGAAATCCCGACCACTTGACGGGAATGCCCCGATGTTTGCCCGGACCGAAGTCTCTCAGATCAATATAGACCCGGTACGAATCGGGAGTGATGCGGTTGATGGAGGAAGCATCCCCGGAGAGCTTCAGGTTGACGTTGGACGGCGCATCCGTCAGCTCCAGACTTTCCTGGTCGTACAATACCTCCAACGTCACGTTGCGAATGGTGGTCTGAACCATCTCCCCCCGGGCAAAGGGAAAGGGCTTCTCATTCACCGTCATCCACAGCATGATCGCCAAACCGAGGGCAACCAGTTTTAATACGGTATCGCTCTCAAACCACTTATCCATCGGGGTCCCCCTTTCGGACCCAGAAGTTGGCCCTCCTCTCCGGAGGCTTCAACTCTTGATACAACCGGGTCAGCAGTTCCTCCTCCGAAAGCCCCCGTTCCAGCTGTCCGTGGATGGCCAAGGAAATGGTCCCCGTCTCCTCGGAAACGATCACGGAAATGGCGTCGGACACTTCGCTCATGCCGATTCCTGCCCGGTGCCGCGTCCCCAGCTCCTTGCTGATAAAAGGATTCTCGGACAAAGGGAGGTAACATCCGGCGGCCATGATTCGGTCCTTGCGAACAATCACCGCGCCGTCGTGCAGCGGAGTGTTGGGGAGAAAGATATTGATCAGCAGTTCAGCGCTCAGGGCCGATTCCAACCGGATCGCGGACTCGATGTAGTCGGAAAGCCCCGTCTCACGCTCTATGATGATCAACGCACCGATTCGCCGCTTCGACAGATGCCCGACCGCCTTGATCAGCTCCCCCACCATCTTGGTGACGAGCTGATCCTCCATCTGCCGGCTCCGCCCGAAGAAACCGCCCCGCCCCAGCTGCTCCAGGGCCCGGCGCAATTCGGGCTGGAAAATGATGAAAAGAACAATCACGCCCACGGAAAACAGGTTTTCGATCAACCATTGAAGGGTGGACAATTGAAAGACGCTGCTGAACACCCAGGCGGCCAGCACCACGGTAAGCCCCTTCAGCAGTTGAACCGCCCGGGTTCCCCGAAGGAGCAGCAGCAATCTGTAAATAATATAGCTGATGATCAAAATATCCACTACGTCGCTCAAGTACCGGGTCAATCCGCCGAGAACATCCATTGGCGCCTCCGTTGGTCTTAACTGCCTACCGTCTTCGCTACCATCTAGTATACTACAACCTTCGGGGCCAGGATTCCCATTCCTTGATTATGCATGAAGAGAACAAAAAAAGAAACGGCCCCGGCTTATCATCCCGTGTTCCGGAGCCCTGCGGCAATCCCGTTGATGGTGAGGAGAACCTGCTCCAGCACCTCCTCTTTGGATTCCCCCGATCCCTCTGCTTTGGAGCGCAGGATGCCGAGAAGATCCACCTGAATGAAACTGAGGGGATCGACGTAGGGATTTCGCAGCCGGATCGATTCCTGAATGACGGGGACGTGATCGAGAATCTCTTTCTGTCCGGTGATCTCGAGGGACATCTTCCGGGTCTTCCGGTATTCCTCCTCGATGATGCGAAAGATCCGTTCCCCGTCCTTCGGATCGCCGGCCAGGGAGGCATATTCCCGGGCGATGACAAAATCCGCCTTGGCCAGGGCCATATGCAGGTTGTTCATCAGCGAACGGAAGAAGGGCCACTTGCGGAACATCTCCCGAAGAAGATGCATGCCCTCCGAATGCCTTTCCACATACCGCGCAAAACCCGTCCCCGCCGCATACCAGGCCGGAAACAGATACCGGCTCTGCGTCCAGGCGAACACCCACGGAATGGCGCGCAAATCCTCAAAGGCCCGGCTGTTTTTCCGGCGCGTCGGCCGGGAACCGATCTTCAGCTCGCCGATCTCCGGCAGCGGGGTGGCTTCATGGAAAAAGGACAGGAAGGCCGGGTCCTTGAACACCAACCTCTGGTATTCCTCCAGGGCGTACTTCGAGATCTCGTCCATCGCCTCCACCCACTGCTGCTCCGGTTCGTTCCCCTCCCCGGTCACGGCGGTCGCCGCGGACAAGAGGAGGGCTGATGTGGCCTGCTCCAGGCTTCGGGAGGCGATCGGCTTCAGGGCGTAACGGGAGGAGAGAACCTCTCCCTGCTCCGTGATTTTCACACCGCCCAGCACGGTTTCCGGCGGCTTAGCCTCGATGCTCCGGTTCAGCGGCCCTCCGCCGCGTCCCAGGGCTCCTCCCCGCCCGTGGAAATATTTCACGTTGATTCCGTGTTCCCTGGCCAGACGGCACAGCTCGCGCTGAGCGCGATACAGCTCCCAGTTGGCCGTCAGCATCCCGCCGTCCTTGTTGCTGTCCGAATAACCCAACATGATCTCCTGATAGCGGTGACCTTCCCGCTCGGCAGGGACAAAGGCCGGATGGCGGAAATACGACTCCATGATTTCCCGGGCCCGGTGCAGGTCGTCGATCGTCTCCAGCAGGGGAACCACGTGGAGGCGTGACGCGACGAAATCCCCCGTCCTGCGGAACAGTCCCACCTCCTTGGCGAACAACACCACTTCGAGGAGGTCGCTGGTCCCCTGGGTCATGCTGATCAGGTAGTTTCGGATCGATTCTTCGCCGAAGGTTTCCTTCGCCCGAGCGATGACCCGGAAGAGATCCAGACACTGTTCCGTCTCCGGAGAAAAGCGCATGTAGGGAGAGGTGAGGGGGCGGGGATCGGCCAGCAGTTCCGAGAGCAGTTTCATCTTCTCCTCTTCGGAAAGCTCCCCGTAATTTTCAACGATCCCCAGGCTGCTCAAAATTTCCGTCAGGGCCTTTTCGTGTTCCGCGCTGTGCTGACGGATATCAAGCGTCACCAAGTGAAAGCCGAACAGCTCCACCTGGCGAATCAGACGGTCCACTTCCCGGTTCGCAAGGACATGGGCCCGATGAAGGCGCAGGCTGTCGGCCAGAAGCCGCAGGTCGGCCAGAAAGGCCTCCGGTCCCGCATAGATCCCCTGCTCCTTCCGATCGAGCCGGGTGTGACGAAGCCGGGCCAGCATGTAGGTGCATTTCCGGCGATAGGGCTCATGCTCATTGCGCCACTCGCCCTGATCGATGTTCTCCAAGTTCACTTCCTTCCGGTCCCGTTCGAGGGAACGGAGGAGCTCGTCGGAGACCCTCGTGTTCCGGGTGGAGTGGCTCAATTTTTGGATCAGCCGGCGGATTGCCTGCTCATACTTGGTGAGCACCAGGTTCCGCTGAAGCACCAGCGTGTTCCAGGTGACCTCCGGCGTCACCGAAGGGTTGCCGTCCCGGTCGCCGCCGATCCATGACCCGAAACGCAGGAAAGTGGGTACGTGCCAGTCGTGTTCCGGATATTCCTGACGGAGGCATTTCTCCAACTCCCCGTGAACGTCCGGCAGCACCTCAAACAGGGTCTCATCCAGATAATATAGCCCGTTCTTGACCTCATCCATCACCGTCGGTTTCCGATGGCGGAGCTCATCGCTCTGCCACAGGGTGTGCACTTCCGCCAGGATCTCTTCCCGGATCCGCTGTCGATCCTCTTCGGTGAGATACGGATGGTCCAGCTCCATCACCCGCTCGGCGATCCGCTGGTGGATATCCAGCACCGTCCGTCGCATCGCCTCCGTCGGATGGGCCGTGATGACCAGCTCCAGCGAGAGATAGCCAAGCACCTGTTCCACGCGCTCCGCGGAAAGGCCCCGCTCCTTCAGCTTGCGCACGGCGCTGGCGATGGAGTCGCGCTGCACCGTTCCGCTGGAAAGGCGATACTCGCGGTGGCGCCGAATGCGGTGGTTCTGCTCGGCGATATTGACCAGCTGAAAATAAATCGCAAAGGCCCGGATCACGTTTCGCCGCATGGAAGGGGACAGGCCGCGGATCAGCTCCCGGCATTTCCTCAAAACGGCGGGATCGAAGGAGACGCGAAGCTGTTTCGTCATCTCCCGGATGTTCTCCACGATGTCCAGAAGGGCTTGTCCCCCTTCCATCACAAGCACATCTCCCAAAATGTGCCCCAAAAAGCGCACGTCTCTGCGAAGAGGATGGTCCTTTTCCGTATCCACCGTCATGGCTCGCTGACTCATGGAGCGAACACCCCCCTAAATTCAACCTGGACAAAATTCCGCGGGATGGACAAATAAAGTCCCGGATCGGCGACACAAACCCTTTCCGAAGAAGGGCATTTTCCTTTTCTATTCCCTTTCACTGCGGCGCTCAACCGTCCGGGATAAGCCCGTCCGGTATGAAACCGCGGTTTGGCTCCTCCCGCCTTCCACGAGCATCCATTTGCCGGAGGCGGATGAAATGAGAACCGGTCGGAACCTCCCCGAAGCCTGCTCCTTCATGCGGACGTAATCGGTCCAGGCAATGCGTGGCAAACTGAATTCCTTCAACAAAATCCGAAAACAGGCATCGCGCACCTCGGCGGGAAGTTCCTCCCGCTTGATCCAATCCATCGCCTCGCTGTGCTTCTCCCGCTGGAGCAGATCCTGTATGTGCGAAAGCAGGGCTTTTTTCAGGGAACATCTGAAATACAACTTCGAGCGTTTTCCCCTTCCCCCGCCCGGTTTCCAGTAGATGAGCCCTTCCTTCTCCATGTTTTTCAGCAACCGCTTCACATTGCGCGTGGAGCAGACCAGAACCTCGGACAATTCTTCCAAGCTGACCTCAAAGGAACGGTGGGTTTCCACCTCTCGGAAACGCAGCCGCAATTCGAGGAAGTGCTCCATCGTATTCATGGACTCTCACCTGAAAAGATTTTCATACAAACATTGTAACCGATCCCCCGTAAACAAAAAAGGGAGACAAAAACCGGGGAGAAATCCCCTTTTTTTCCCCACCGATTTCGGATACTATCGAATCGGATCAAGCCGCGGAGGAAATGTCATGAATTGGCACCAACGGATTTTGAGCATCGTAAAAAGGCGGAAAAAGCTCCTCTTCTTGCTCGCCCTGCTGATTTTCCTTTACCTCAACAACAGCTCACTCCTCGCCGACCCTCCCGCCGGAAAGCCGCTCCTTCTGGCCCATCGGGGACTGGGTCAAACCTTTGACATGGCCGGCATCACCAATGATACCTGTACCGCCACCCGCATCCATCCGCCGGAACACCCCTATCTCGAAAACACGATTCCCTCCATGCGCGCAGCCTTCCAATACGGCGCCGACATCGTCGAGCTGGATGTGCAACCGACCAAGGACGGCCAATTCGCCGTTTTCCACGATTGGACCCTCGATTGCCGCACGGACGGCAGCGGCGTCACGCGGGAGAAGACGATGGAGGAATTGAAAAAGCTGGACATCGGCTACGGTTACACGGCGGACGGAGGCAAAACGTATCCCTTTCGGGGTAAGGGCATCGGAATGATGCCGACCCTGGATGAGGTGTTGTCCACCTTCCCGGACCGATCGCTGTTGATCCATATCAAGAGCGACGATCCCCAGGAAGGCGTGCTGTTGGCCGATCGGCTCGGCCAGCTCCCTCCCGAACATCTGGACCGCTTGGCGGTGTACGGCGGCGACCGGCCGATCGCCGAGCTGGAAAAACGCCTCCCCCAGCTTCGCACCATGTCCAAGGCCTCGATGCTGCGATGCCTGCTCCAATACGAGGCGATCGGATGGACCGGGATCGTCCCGAAAGCCTGCAAGGAGACCCAGCTTCACATTCCCGAACAATACGCGGCCTGGCTGTGGGGATGGCCCAACCGCTTTCTCAGCCGGATGGAACAGGCCGGGACGCGGGTGATCCTGGTCAAATACGCCGACGGTTTCTCCGGAGGATTCGACCGGCCGGAGGATCTAAAGGATCTGCCGAAGGATTACTCCGGCGTAATCTGGACCAACCGGATCGATCGCATCGCTCCCCTGCTCAAGAAATAAACGGAAATAAAACACACCGGCCCCTCCACGTGGTGGTAAGGGGCCTTTCTCTCGCTGTTTTACCAGCTTCCCGACTTGAGCGGATCATTCGCCCGCTGATCCCCATTCAATTCCTGGGCGACGGGCCTCCGGTGCGTGTGCAGCAAACTTTTCACGTATTGATCGAATTGATCGGTACGGTATTTCAAATCACGCCGGTGAAGCGCAATCCCTGTCTTCAAAGCGGTGCGGGCGGCCATCTCATCCCGGAAGTGTCCGAAGTCGACGATGCGGTTGGTTCCGTCACCCCGGGTCGTGATGATCAGCAGGGCATGCCACCGACCGTCACGTTGAAATACCAGCTTCTCGTAGTGATACACGGAAGACCCTCCATGCACATCCGACACAGACGAGCTCAATTTGACCCATTCCTCTCGCTTACAGATATGGAATTTAATTTAATGCGTTTTAAATGGTATTTTAATTTGATGAAATGTTTTGTATAAATTTGGTGTTAATAGGGAAAAGTATGCGCACACCCTCGTCGAGAGCTTTCCGGATGCAAGGTACATTTCACCATCCCGTTCATATTATTTCCCGCTTCGCTGACACATCAATCATCTTTTGTTTCGCTGAGGCATTCGAAAAAACCAAAAAATCAGAGAGGACCCATGGATTTCCGCGGCGCTCGCGGGCCCTCCCTGCGACGTTTGTCTCTCCGTTAAGAAGATCCCTTGGCTTACAGCACTTGCTTCCCGAAGGCGGATTCGATCAGGGCCACCGCCACCTTGGCGGTTCGGTTGCCGTTGTCCAGAATGGGATTGACCTCGACGAATTCTGCGGAGGTAAGGACGTTCGCCTCGGCCAGCATCTCCATGGCCAGATGGCTCTCCCGGTAGGTGAGTCCGCCCTCCACCGGCGTACCCACTCCCGGGGCATCCTTGGGATCCAAGCCGTCCAGATCCAGGCTCAGATGAACGCCGTCCGTTCCCCGGGTGACGATCGACAGGGCCTCTTCCATGACGGCTCCCATCCCCATACGGTCGATATCGTGCATGGTGAACACACGGATCCCCAACTGGCGGATCAAGTTCCGCTCTCCTTCGTCCAGGTCCCGAATGCCGATGAGTACCACATTTTCCGGAAGCACCTTGGGAGTAAAGCCCAGGCAGTTGACGAGAGCCGGATGTCCGTATCCCAAACTGACGGCGAGGGGCATGCCGTGGATGTTGCCGGAGGGAGTGGTCTCCCCCGTGTTCAGATCGCCGTGGGCATCGAACCAGATGAGGCCCAGCCGCTCCCGATGCTTGGCGGCGCCGGCGATGGTGCCGATGGCGATGCTGTGATCGCCCCCAAGCACCAGAGGAAAACGGCCGCGCTCCACCGCTTCGGAAACGGTTTTCCCCAGGGTTTCGCATACCGAAGCGATCTCCTCCAAATACTTCAGCTTGGGGTCCACCACCTGATAGGCTTCGGGAGTGGGAACGTGCAGATTTCCCACATCCTCCACCTCAAAGCCCAATTGCACCAGCTTTTCCTTCAGCATCGCGTAGCGTATCGCGCTGGGTCCCATATCCACCCCGCGCCGCCCCGCTCCCAGATCCATCGGAACCCCGATCACGGTAATCGGCTTCTTCTCCTGAATCATATGATTTCCCCTCCATCCAATCCGCGGAAAAGGCGCCCATTCTTATCCTGTCATATATCTGGCGGCTTTATTTTACCACAGATGAAAGAATCGCCCCAATATCGAATATTTTTTCATGTTCACGAGTCATTATGCATTTTTTCGTAATCCATCCGCAAAGGCGTCCATCCCGGATGGTAGCGGCCCCCTGCCCGCGCGTGCCATCCACCCGAACATCCCGCATGCAGACCGGTACGATGTCCGCACGGTGGGCTTGCAAAACAAAATAAAAAGCCTTCGCTAAACGCGAAGGCTGAGGCTGTTGACAAAGGTAGCAGGTCAGCAGTCTTTTTTTGTCGAAATCAGAAGATAACACAAAAAAGATAAGGACGGGATGGTATGTTTCAAACCCACTCCCATCGGCAAGGCAGTATTGAATTGGTCAATATCGAAGATTTGGTACCGCAGGATCACCTG
>NZ_PVNE01000030.1 GCF_003001905.1 Planifilum fimeticola | reverse complement strand
AGAGTAACAGAGCAATGCCTCCTTACTGCCGTTTGCCAAAACATCAAGAAAATGGCCTTGCTCCTTTGGAAGAGGAACAATGGGCCCCAAGGCGGGTCCTTTATCCGTCTGTTCTTCTCTATTTTCTTCCAATTAGCATACAAACCCAGCGGTTTTTCCGCTGGGTTTGTCAATAGCCTCAGCCCTCCCGACGAGGGAGGGCTTTTGATCTATTAGGCTTTCGGACCGGCAGCGCGGATCGATTGGGGAACATCCTTGAACTTGGCGAAGTTTTCCTGGAAGCGACGGGCCAGCTCCCGGGCTTGCCTGTCAAATTGTTCCGGGTCATTCCAGGTGTTTCGCGGCCAGAGAATTTCCTTCGGGACGCCCGGACAGGATTCGGGGACCGCCACCTGGAAAATGGGATCGGGCGTCATCGGCACCTGTTCCAAGTCTCCCTTGATGGCCGCCCGGACCATGGCCCGGGTGTAGGCGAGCTTCACCCGCTTTCCGACTCCGTAGGGGCCGCCGGACCAGCCGGTGTTCACCAGGTAAACCCGGACGCCATGCTCGGCGATCTTTTTGCCCAGCATTTCAGCGTAAACGAGGGGCGGGCGCGGGAGGAAGGGAGCTCCGAAACAGGCGGAGAAGGTGGCCTCCGGTTCGACGATTCCCCTCTCGGTTCCCGCCAGTTTGCTGGTGTACCCCGAAAGGAAGTGGTACATCGCCTGTTCCGGCGTCAGTCGGGAGATCGGGGGGAGGACGCCGGATGCATCGGCGGTCAGAAAGAGGATCACCTTCGGATGACCGGCAATTCCCGGCACGACGGAGGAGGGAATGTAATCGACGGGATAGGCCGCCCGGGTGTTTTCCGTGATATCCTTCCGATCGTAGAGGGGGTTGCGCTGGTCATCCAGCATCACGTTCTCCAGAACCGATCCGAAACGGATGGCCTCCCAGATCTGCGGTTCCTTCTCCCGGGACAGGCCGATGCATTTCGCGTAACAGCCTCCTTCAATGTTGAAGATTCCCCGGCTGGACCATCCGTGTTCATCGTCCCCGATCAGCTGACGCTCAGGGTCGGCGGACAAGGTGGTTTTTCCGGTGCCGGACAGGCCGAAGAAGAGGGCGACATCTCCGTTTTCTCCGACGTTGGCGGAACAATGCATCGGGAGAACGTCCTTTTCCGGCAACAAGTAGTTCATCACGCTGAAGATCGATTTTTTCATTTCGCCGGCGTAATAGGTGCCGCCGATCAGGATCAGTCCGCGCTCCAGGCTGACGGCGATGAAGGTCTCGGAACGGGTTCCGTCGCGCTCAGGGTCCGCCTTGAATCCGGGAGCGACGATCAGTGTCAATTCCGGACGGTGTTCGGCCAGTTCCTGCTCCGTGGGACGGATCAGCAACTGCCGGATAAACAGGTTGTGCCAGGCCAGTTCATTGATCACCCGGATGGGCAGGCGGTGGGACGGGTCCGCTCCGGCAAATCCGTCGAAGATGTAGGGCTGCCGCCTTTCTATGTAATCCGCCACCCGCCGGTATAACCGGTCAAACACCTCCGGGTCCATCGGTTGGTTGACGGGACCCCAATCGATCTTTCCCCGGATGGAAGGCTCGTCAACCAGGAATTTGTCCTTGGGCGAGCGTCCGGTGTATTTTCCCGTGACGGCTCGAAGGGCCCCATCCCGGGTCAGGATGGCTTCCCCCCGGGCCAATGCCGCCTCCACCAGCGCAGGAACGGGGAGATTGCGATTCCTGCGATCGAAAGAAAACGGGTCGCTTTGCGTGGCTGCATGTATCGGAGTACTCATGAGTCCAATCTTGCCTCCAGTCCTCAGAATTCAGAAAAAATGTGTTTTCTTGGACGGGTCTCATACGCAAAAAAGTATAACATATATATATGTCCGGTGAAAGCGGATGCATCACATCCCTGGGTATTTTGCCCATTGACTTGGGGACAAATTAATGGTATCTTCGTACAGAATGAATATCACATCGGGAGTGTTTGAATGAGCAAGGTAACGGAAGGAGCCATCGTCAGCGGTGAAGTGGTGGCCATCAAACCCTTCGGTGCTTTCGTCAAACTGGAGACGGGAGAGACGGGTTTGATCCATATTTCCCAAATCTCCACCAAGTATGTGGAGAAGGTGGAAGACGAGCTGTCGGTGGGGGATGTGGTCAAGGCGAAGGTCCTTTCTGTGGAACCGCCCGGAAAAATCTCGCTTTCGATCAAAGCGTTGAGCGACGACCGTCCGCAGCGGGGAGACCGCCGTGGCCGCAGGGGTCCCGCGGACTTCGAGGATATGATGAAAAAGTTCATGAAGAGCAGTGAAGAGCGTCTGAGCGCCCTGGCCGCCAAGCAGAAAAAGCGCTGACGAAGTGGACGAAGAGCAGTACGTCGGCTGCAACATCTTCCTTCAGGAAGATGTTTTTTTGTTTCTGCGCAAAATGGTGGATTTTTAGAAATTGAATTATTATATTTGTATGAATATACCCCTTTGGTTAGGGAAGTGTATTACAACTTTTTGGTTTTCCACCTGTTACGGGATGGACATTTCCATTATCGTGGGATATAATGGACCCCACGAGTGGGACAAGCTCCGGACTTTCCGGCAAACTCACTCTACATAGTAAAACATTGGTGGAGGGAGACGTAGCAGTGAAACAAATCTTGCGTCCTTTTTTTATTTTGTTGATGATGGCGGCGCTGACGATTGCCGGATGCAGCAATTCCGCCGAGCAGGGGGCGGATGCCGAAAAGCCTGGAGAAAAGAAAAACTTGGGCATGCAGGATGTGCTGTCTGAGGCCGATAAGGCCTTGAAAGAGGGGAAGGGACTCAGCTATGCCATCACCGGAAATCAGACCATGACCATGGATTTGAACGGGCAGAAAGAGGAGCTTGAACAAACCTTCGACATAGACATGGACATGACGACCGATCCGCTGGCCATGCACATGAAGGGTTCCATGAAAATGATGGGCCAAGAGATGCCCATGGAAATTTACATGGTTGACAACATGATGTATCAGAAGACGGAAACGGGCGGCTGGACGAAAGGCCAGTTGGACGGTTTGGATATGGCGCAAATGGGTGGTCAAACCCAGACCCCCAACCAAGCTCTGGAACAGTTGCGCCAGTTCGTGGATAAGCTCCGGGGCGACAAGCAGGATGAAAACCTGAAGATGAGCAAGGAAGACGGGGCTTATGTGATCGAGGTGACCGTGACGAAGGACGTCGATGCGGAGTTTTTGGGACAGATGGAAGATGCGCTCCGATCGGCCATGGTGCCCCAACTCGAGCAAAGCCTTCCCATCAGCAAGGATGACATCAATGTGAAGGTGGACAAGTATGTCCAAAAAGTTTGGATCGATGAAAACAACTTCCAACAGAAAAAAGTGGAACAAACCATGAATGCGAAGATGGATATCAAGGATATCAAGGTGGACATCGTCCAGGACATGAAGATGGATCTGAAGGGGAATTTTGAGGGCACCATCACCGTTCCGGAAGAAGCGAAGTAAGGCGGCAGGAAATGAATTACCGGCCCGGAAGCCGAACATGAACGGCTCCGGGCCGGTTTTTTGCCTTTAAGGGGCTTCCCGTCGCTTTTCCACGGCAAGGAGGGAAGGGGCATGATTCCGGTTGGGCAGTTGAACCCACATGGTTTGAAACCGGTGGGGGCTGAGCTTTTTCGCCCACCGGATCACCGCCTCGGATTCCTCGGGACCACCCGGGTGACCGGTGTAGAGGACGACGCTCATCATGCCTCCGGGGACGAGGAGTCGGGCAGCGGCATCCAGGGCGGGAACGGTGGTTTCGGGGCGGGTGATGATCGCATGGTCGCCGTGGGGAAGGTATCCCAGATTGAACATCACGGCCTTGATCCGGCCGTGCACTTCGGCAGGCAGGCAATCCGCCATCCGGTGGTGGCTTTCCTTAAACAGGGTGACCCGTCCCTCCAGGTTGGCCGCCTCCAGGCGGCAGCGCGCGGCTTGGAGCGCCTCCGCCTGGATATCGAAGCCGAAGACGAGGCCGGAGGCCCCCACCGTTTCCGCGAGGAAGAGGGTGTCATGTCCGTTTCCCACGGTGGCGTCCACCGCCGCGTCCCCCGGGTGGAGCGCCTGCCGGATCAGCTGTTTGGACAGGGAAAGGATGGAAGGGAGAATCATGGCGAAGATCCCGTTCTCCGTCGCCTGCGGAGAATCACAAGCCTCCTTCCAGAGGGTTCAAGGGGTATGCTTGATAGGGCGGTTTGCCCGAGGACCTTCACAGGGCTGCGCGGTATTCGGGGGAATATTTTTTGCCCTGCCAAGTGTTGCGCTTTTTCAATTCGTCATCGATCGCATTCAGCACTTCCCATTTTTTCAGGCTCCACCGGGGACCGATCAACAGGTCCGGGGGGCCGTCCCCGGTCACCCGGTGGATCACCATGTCGGGGGGCAGAATTTCCAAAGTGTCCACCACCAGGCGGACATAAGTCTCCTTGTCCAGAAAGCGCAGCAAACCCGCTTCGTACTGCTTTACCATCGGCGTGTTTTTCAACAGGTGGAGTAGGTGAATCTTGATGCCCTGAATATCCATGGCGGCGCAAGCCCGGGCCGTTTCCATCATCATCTCTTCGTCCTCGCCGGGCAGGCCGTAGATGATGTGGGCGCAGGTGCGGATCCCGTGGCGCCGCAGTTTCTCCACTCCTTCGAGGAAGCAGGCGTAATCATGGCCGCGGTTGATCAGCCGGGAGGTTTCGTCGTGAATCGTCTGCAGGCCCAGCTCCACCCACAGATAGGTCCGCTGGTGGAGTTCCGCAAGCAGTTCCACCACATCATCGGGGAGGCAGTCGGGACGCGTGGCGATGGACAGGCCCACCACTCCCTCCTGCTCCAGAATGGTCTCGTACATGGGGCGCAGGGTGGTCACCGGTGCGTAGGTGTTGCTGAAGGCCTGGAAATACCCGATATACTTTGCCTGCGGCCATTTTTGATGCATCCGGTCGCGCACTTCCCGGAATTGTTTCACCAGATCGTCGCGCCGGTTGCCGGCAAAATCCCCGGACCCCCGGGCACTGCAAAAGGTGCAGCCGCCGACGGCGACGGTGCCGTCCCGGTTGGGGCAGGTAAAGCCGCCGTCCAAAGGGACCTTGAACACCTTCTCGCCGAAGGTTTGACGTAAATGGTAATTCCACGTGTGATATCGTTTCTCTCCCCACAGGAGAGGATTGTTCGTCGATTCCCGTGTCATGCAGATCCTTCCCCGCTTCCTGACCTTCAAAATCCCGCCTGTGGTGGCGGGTTGCGCGTTCACAGATTTGAGCCTGTTCCCATTATACAATATCAAGCCGGTCGATGCAGACCGGCTTATGTTTCTTCGCCGTCAAGCGGCCGGATGCAGGCTTCGGTGTCGTTTCGAGGGGAATTGACCAGGGTGGAAACGGGATAGAACCGGACGGACTCATCCGGATAGGGAACCAGCAGTTGGCGGAGCAGATCGGGATCCCTCACCCCGGGGTCCAGCCAAAGGTCTTCCGCGGACCGCGGAAGGATGACGGGCATCCGATGATGGATGCCGGAGAGTTTTTCGTTGGCCCGGGTGGTGATGATGGTGAAGGATTCGACGGCCTTTCCCTCAGGGGAGACCCAGCGGTCCCACAACCCCGCGAAGGCGAAAAGCTCTCCGTCTCCGACGATGATTCGATAGGGCTGTTTCTTTCCGGTCTCGGTTTTGCACCATTCGTAGTAGCCGTCGGCGGGTACGAGACAGCGCCGCCGGTGGAGGAGCGGCCGAAAGGAGGGTTTTTCCGTCAGGGTTTCACTTCGGGCGTTGATCATCCGTTGTCCGATGGATGCCTCCTTCGCCCAGCGTGGAATCAACCCCCAACGCAGTTCGCGGATTTTCCTCCCCCCCTTTTCATGCCGGATGACCGGAATGTTCTGGGTGGGAGCGATGTTGAAGCGAGGGCGGTTGAGTGAACCATCTTCGGCCGAAGCGAGGAACCGGCGGCGCAGGGCATTCAATTCGACGGTCAGGGTGAAGCGACCGCACATGGAAACTCCTCCTTCCTGAGGGAAACCGGGTATATGCACTATTTTTTATTCCCCGAGGCCGGGAGTCTCTATCAAAAGCGCCCGAACCTGTTATCAGAAAAACGAAAATTGGTGGACATCATCTTTTTCGGTTTACAAAATAATTGGTTCGAGATACTGTTATATATAATTTGATCCCCTATTTATCAAAGAAATTGTCCGAAAAAACAACATCTGTACTATCACATCTTTCCCTCCTGTTTCGTTGTTGTGTGTCAGGGGGAGCCGCAAAAACACCGGGGAAAGGGAATGTCGCATCCCAATATTAGGAATCCTAAGCAGTGAACTGCTTGCTTTTTCCATCGGTTGTCGAAGGGACTTTTGGAGAGGAGTGAAGCCTTGTGGCCGTCGAACTGAAGCAAACCCTTGATATGGTGCAGATTTTGAATGAGGACGGTGAGCTCAACCCGGATCAAGAAGTTCCGGAGTTGTCGGAAGAGGAACTGAAGGACTTGTACCGGTGGATGCTGCGGGTCCGCATCTTTGACCAGCGGTCGGTCAAACTGAACCGGCAGGGAAGGCTGGGGTTCTACGCGCCGATGTCCGGGCAGGAAGCCTGCCAGATCGGATCGGTCGCGGCCCTGCGGAAGGATGACTGGCTGTTCCCCAGCTATCGGGATATGGGGGCCTCCATGTATCACGGACTTCCCCTGCATCAAGTCTTTCTCTATTCCCGGGGGCAGATCGGAGGCGGGAAGATCCCCCAAGGAGTGAACATGTTTCCTCCGCAGATCATCATCGCCGCCCAGGTGCTCCATGCCGCCGGCGCCGGATGGGGATTCGAGCTTCGCGGTGAAGATAAAGTGGCGATGGCGATGTTCGGGGACGGCGCCACGTCGCAGGGCGATTTTCATGAAGGGCTCAACTTTGCATCCGTGATGAACGCCCGTTCCATTTTCTTCTGCCAGAACAACCAGTACGCCATCAGCGTGCCGATTTCCAAGCAGATGAAGAGCAAAACGATCGCCCAGAAGGCGATTGCCTACGAAATTGAAGGCGTTCGGGTGGACGGCAACGACATCCTGGCCGTGTACCGGGAAGTGAAAGCGGCGGCAGAGCGGGCGCGCCGCGGGGAGGGGCCGACGTTGATCGAGGCGGTGACTTACCGTCTGGGGACTCACACCATGGCCGGTGATGATCCCTCCCGTTACCGCGAAAAGCGGGAGGAAGAGGAATGGAAGGAGAAGCGCGATCCTCTGAAGCGTTTCCGTCGCTTCCTGGAAAAGAAGGGCTTGTGGTCCGACCAGGATGAAGAGCGGACGGAACAGGAGATGCTCGAGGAGATCAACGAGGGGATCAAAAAAGTGGAAGCCATGCCCAAGGGGGCCGTCGTCGACGTGTTTGAAGACGTGTACACCGAGATGACCCCCGATCTGAAGGCGCAGAAGGAAGAGTTCCTTAAGTGGAAGGGGGAAACCAAATAATGGCCGTCATGACGATGATCAAGGCGATCCAGGATGGAATGCGCGTGGAGATGGAACGGGATGATTCCGTACTGGTTTTGGGAGAGGATGTCGGGGTCAACGGCGGCGTGTTCCGGGCGACGGAGGGGCTTTACCAGCAATTCGGGGAAAAGCGCGTCTTTGACACCCCCCTGGCGGAATCGGGCATCATCGGAACGTCCGTCGCCCTGGCCGCCCTCGGTTTCCGGCCCGTGGCGGAAATTCAGTTTCAGGGATTCGTATATGAGACGATGGACCAGATCTGCTCTCAAGCCGCCCGCCTCCGTTTCCGGTCCGGCGGAAGGTTCAACGTGCCGATGGTGATTCGCTCTCCCTTCGGCGGCGGAGTGAAGACGCCGGAAATGCACTCGGACAGCTTGGAAGCCCTGTTTTTGCACACGCCCGGTTTGAAGGTGGTCATTCCCAGCAATCCTTACGATGCCAAGGGACTGTTGATCGCGGCCATCCGCGATCCGGATCCGGTGCTCTATTTTGAACCGATGCGCCTCTACCGCTCGGTCAAGCAGGAGGTGCCGGAAGAGGCGTATACCGTACCCATCGGCAAGGCCCGCATCGTGAAGGAAGGGTCGGATGTGACCCTGATCGCCTACGGGGCGATGGTGCCGATGGCGGAGAAGGCGGCTCTGCAGGCGGAAAAGGAACGTGGAATCAAGGCGGAAATCATCGATCTGCGCACGATCAACCCGCTGGATATGGATACATTGCTCGCTTCCGTGGAGAAGACCGGACGGGTGGTGATTGTCCATGAGGCGGTGAAGACGGGAGGCGTCGGTGCCGAACTGATTGCGCGCATCAACGAAAGTGCGATCCTTTCCCTGGAAGCGCCGGTGGTCCGGGTGACGGGCTATGACACCCCCTACCCGATTTCGTCTCTGGAGGATGAGTGGCTGCCCTCCGTCGGACGAATCCGCACGGCGATCGATCAAGTTCTCGATTTCTGAGAGACATGCGGAGCCGCCGATCCGACAGCGTGAATTCGGTGAGGCGGTTCCGACATGCTCTTGACATAGATGCGTTGACGTTGACGACCCATCAGTTAGAAGGAGGGCATCGGTCGTGGCATACGAATTCAAGCTTCCCGACGTGGGGGAGGGCATCCACGAAGGGGAGATCGTGAAGCTGCACGTAAAAGAGGGAGACCGAATTCAGGAAGATGACATCTTCGCCGAGGTTCAGACGGACAAGGCCGTGGTGGAGATCCCTTCGCCGGTGACCGGAACGGTGAAGGAGCTGAGGGTGAAAGAGGGAGAAGTGGCGGTCGTGGGAAGCGTCCTGGCCGTTTTTGAAACGGAAGGGGAGGCGCCGGCAAGCGCCGAGGAGGGGAAGGTGACGGAAGAGCCCTACGCCAATGCCCACGAACAGGCGAAACCGATGGACGACCTTCTGGAGAAGGAAGCGAAGGTGGAGGATGAGGCAGGGAAATCGGAGGGCCGGGTCGAAGCCGAAAGGAGGGGCCGCGGGAAGGTCCTGGCCATGCCCTCGGTGCGCAAGTTGGCCCGGGAGCTGGGAGTGGACATCACCCAAGTGGAGGGAACGGGGCCCCGCGGGCGGGTGACCGCGGAGGATGTGCGCCGGTTTGCCGACGGAGAACCCGCCCGAGCGCAGGAAGAACGGAAGGCGGCGCCGACATCCGGGCAGCTTGTCGAAGAAGAAGAGCGGATTCCCCTTCGCGGACTGCGCCGGACCATCGCCAAGCGGATGGTGGAAAGCAAATATACCGCTCCCCATGTGACGATCATGGATGAAGTGGATGCCGCCGAGTTGGTTTCCATACGGGAACAGGGGAAAAAATACGCGGAGGACCGGGGCATCAAGCTCACGTATCTGCCTTTCATCATCAAGGCGGTCATCGCCGCTCTGCGCGAGTTTCCCGCGCTTAACGCCTCCATCGATGATGAAGCGGAAGAGATCGTCATCAAGCGGCACATTCACATGGGAATCGCCACCGCGACGGAGGACGGCCTGATCGTTCCGGTTGTCAAACATGCCGACCGGAAATCCATCTTCGAGCTGGCTGAAGAGATCGCCGATCTCGCCGAGCGGGCCCGCAGCCGCAAGCTGGATGTGAAGGAACTGAAGGGCAGCACCTTCACCATCACCAATATCGGGCCATTCGGCGGACAGTTCTTCACGCCGATCATCAACTATCCCGAAGTGGCGATCCTCGGTGTCGGAACCATCGCCGAGCGGCCGGTGGCCCGGGACGGGCAAGTGGTGATCCGGCCGATCTTGTCGGTCTCCCTCAGCATTGACCACCGTCTGATCGACGGCGACGTGGCTGCCCGTTTCTTGAGTCGGGTGAAGCAGCTTCTGGAGAACCCAAACCTGCTGATGATGGAGATGAGGTAAGATGGTCGTAGGAGATTTTGCAAACGAAGTGGACGTGTTGGTTGTCGGCGGCGGTCCGGGCGGGTACGTGGCCGCCATTCGGGCCGCCCAATTGGGACGAAAAGTGACGCTGGTGGACAAGGGCGAATTGGGAGGCGTCTGTCTCAACCGGGGATGCATTCCCTCCAAGGCGTTGATCACCGCGGCGGAACGGGTTCAGCAGATCAAGGAAGCGGACCGCATGGGCATCCGTGTGAACGGGGACATCGCCGTGGACCTTCCCGAACTGATGAATTGGAAGGACGGCGTGGTGAAAAAGCTGACCGGCGGGGTGGGTACCCTGCTGAAGGGGAACAAGGTGGACGTGATCAAAGGGGAAGCCTACTTTTCCGGTCCCGACACGGTCCGCATCGCCACGGAGAAGGACAGCCAAACCTACCAGTTCAAGGACTGCATCATCGCCACCGGTTCCCGGCCCGTCGAGCTTCCCAGCCTTCCCTTTGACGGAAAACGGATTCTCTCCTCCACGGAAATCCTCTCCCTCCAGGAGCTTCCCAAGCGGCTCCTGGTGGTGGGCGGCGGCTACATCGGTCTCGAGCTGGGGACGGCATACCGGAAGCTGGGAAGCGAAGTGACCATTCTGGAGGGGACCGACAGCCTGCTCCCCGGCGTGGATCCGTCCCTTGTGCGCATGGTGACGCGCAAATTGAAAAAGCTGGGCGTCACCGTCGTGACCGGCGCCATGGTGCAGGGAGGCGAAAGCTCCGAGGACGAGGTGCGGGTCACCGCCCAGGTCAAAGGCGAGGAGAAAACCTATGCCGCCGATGTCGTGCTTGTGGCTGTGGGTCGGAAGCCGAACACGGATGAGCTGGGACTGGAGCAGGTGGGAATCCAGCTGGACGAGCGCGGCTTCATCAAGGTGGATAAGCAGCTGCGCACCTCCGTTCCGCACATCTACGCCATCGGCGACGTGGCCGGAGGAGCCCTCCTCGCCCACAAGGCCAGCTATGAAGGCAAGGTGGCGGCGGAGGTGATCGCCGGCATGCCCAGCGAAGTGGATGTCCGGGCGATGCCCTTTGTCATCTTCAGCGATCCGGAAATCGCCTACACCGGTCTGACCGAACAGGAAGCGAAGGAAAAGGGATACGATCCCGTTGTCAGCCGCTTCGCCTTCCAGGCCAACGGCCGCGCCCTGACGATGGATTCGGCGGACGGATTTGCCCAGGTCGTGGCGGACAAGGAGAGCAAACAGATCTTGGGTGTGCAGATCGTCGGGCCGGAGGCTTCCACCCTGATCTCCGAAGCGGTGCTGGCGATCGAGATGGGTGCCAATGCCGAAGATGTGAGCCTGAGCGTGCACGCGCACCCCACCTTGCCGGAAGCGGTGATGGAAGCCGCGGAAGGCGTGCTGGGGCAGGCCATCCACATGGTGAAAAAGTGACGCAGCTTTCAAATTTCCCAAAGCCCCCGGCGCGGGGAGGGGGCGTCGCCCCTTCCCCGGCTTCCGGCGGGCCTTTCATCAAAAAATCCCGGAACCTTTTCCGGGATTTTTGCCCTTTAATAGGGGGAGGAAATTCATCGAATTTTGTCGAAGGAAGTACCCGTCCTTGAGGGTATCGTGACAAATATCACAGACCACGGGAGGAACGGGATGGAAACGTCCATTCAGATCGAAGTGCGCTCCACGGAAATCGATGTGTTGGGACATGTCAACAACGCGAAATATCTCGAATATCTGGAATGGGGCCGTGAAGACTGGTATAACCGGATCGGACTGCCCTTTGACGCGTTTTCCGAAATGGGAGTGGGAACGGTGACGGTCAACATCAACATCAACTACCGGAAGGAAGCCCGTCTCGGCGAAAAGTTGACCATCCGGACCCGCCCCCTGCGCAAGGGAAAGAGCAGCTTTGTTCTGGAACAGATCATCGACAACGAGCGGGGGGAGCGGGTGGCGGATGCCCATGTGACGAGCGTCACCGTCGATTTGAAAGAGCGGAAAAGCGTTCCTCTCCCCCCGGAATTGGGCAAGTGGTTTGAATAACCTCCCGGCAGCCCCCGGCGCATGGCGCAAGCGGACAGACGGGGGCCGGAAATCCCTTCCGACCGCCTCTTCGGCGATGGCCGCTTACTTTTTCTCTTTTCGCAACTCGCCCAGCTCGGCGAGGATTCCTTCCAGCTCCATAGGGGTCAAGGTTTCCTTCTTTTGGATCATGCGATACAGAGCCAGCAGCTCGTCGTATTTTTCCAGCTCAAAATCCTCCGGATCGATGATGGCTGCGTTGACGAGTTTGAGGCGGGCTTTGATTTCATCCACGATGTGAGCCACGTTCTCCTTGCTGGGGGTTTCCAAATTCACAAAGACAACTCCTTCCTGTATCGGGTTCCTATTCATTGTATCGAAAACGGGCCGAAATTCCCAAAGAATTTGAGGTCGGCCCGCCGGGAGGCAGATCCGATGGAGAAGCCGAAAGAGTACGCCGATCTGTACGTCCGTTTTTTCATTTATTTCAACATCGACAGGGATTATTACGAATGCCATGAGGTGATGGAAGAGCTGTGGCTGGAAGAAGGGCGTGATCCCTTCTACCAGGGGTTGTTGCAGGTGGCGGTGGGACTGTTTCATTTTCGGAGGGAAAACATAAGCGGGGCCAGGAAGCTGTTTTCATCGGCCCTTTCCAAGCTGAGACCGTATCCGGACCGCTATATGGGGATCGATCTCGGCCGTCTTCGCAAGGAAGTGGAAGAGTATCTGGAGCGGCTGGAAAATTACGAACAGAAACCCTTTCCCTTTTACGATCTGAACATCTCGATCATCGACGAAGATCTGAGGAATCGGATGAAAAAGGGGGGCGCTTAAAGGTGGCCAAAAAATATTTCACCCTGGAGGAGGCAAACAGGCTGATTCCCTTTCTCCGGGGTGAAGTGGAGCAGCTTCAAGCCTTGAAACAGGAGTTTGAGGTCCAGTTTTCCGAGCTGCGGCGGCTGAAGATGCTGCACGGCGCAGGCAATGTAACGATGGAGCGCGAGGACCCCTTTTTCGAAATGGAGGCCCGGCTGGAGTTTCTCCAGATCCAGGCCCGCGGAATCATCCATCGCATCCATGAGGCTGAAGTGCAGTTGAAGGACATCGACATGGGATTGGTCGATTTTCCGGCAAAACTGAACGGTCAAGAGGTGTTCTTCTGTTGGCGACTCGGGGAAGATCGGATTCGCCATTGGCACTACGTGTGGGAGGGGTATTATTACCGGAAATCCCTTGACGATGAACTGCCGGGCGAGGACGATGAACTGCCGGGCGAGTAAAACAAAGCCTTCCGCTTTTTGCGGAAGGCTTTGTTTTATCAGTAATTGTTTTTGACCGTTTCCATTTTCCAGGCGAACACGTCATAGTACAGGAGCCAATCCGTGATGTTTTTGTCTTTGTTGTCGCTGGAATGATAGGTGGCGAAAATTTGGCCGTTTTGGATCTTCGTGATCACGACGCTGTGGTTGATTTGGCCGTCTCCTTCAAAGTCGACGCTGATGATGTCTCCGACCTGCAGTTCTGAAGGCCAAGTGGCGTTTTGCGCATGACGGACATTCTTCATGTGCAAGTAGAAGCTGTGGGCAAGGCTCCAGGTCAGGGCGGGCCGATCATCGTTGTAGAACCAGTAATCGTACAAATTATAATTGCCGACCCGTTCCTTGATGCCGCCGTTTTTGATCACCTGGGAGACAAAGTTGGTGCAGTCGTACCAGCAGTCATAACAACCGCCGCGTTCCCGGCTGTAGAATCCGTATTCCTCGTTGTTCCGCTTGTTCCACCACTTGTACGCATATTCGACGGCTTTGGCCCGGTTGTAGCCGTTGGCTTCCGTTTTCAGCGGCGGCTGATTCGGTTCGGGCTGCTCGGAATCTTCGTCCTGGCCGTCCTCGTTGCCGCTTTGTCCGTCCTCGTTGCTGTCTTGCTCGTTTCCGTCCTGATCCCCGTCGCTGCTGTCATCCCTCTGGCCGTCGTCCCGCGGTTCATCCTTGCCGGTGCCTTTTTGCTTGTTTTCTCCCGGCTCAGCGTCTTTTCCGTCCCGGGGGTCATCCTTGACGCCGTCTTTCGGTTTTCCGTCCTGCTTATCGCCTTCTTTGGGGTTGGGCTGCCCGTCGCCGTCCTGTTGCTTATCGTTCTGTTCTTCCTTGCCGGGGTTTTTTGCCGGTTCTTCGGTCGGCGTGGAAGGTTTCTTTTCGGCTTCTTTTTTGGGCTCGGGTTTCAGCTTGGGACCCGGGTTTTTGATCGGGAGCAGGCTGATCAGTTCAGCCCGTTCCTGCTCCGTCAGACCCTCTTTCTTGGCTTTGCGTTCGAGCTCCTTGATCCGTTTGTTCAGTTCTTTGTTTTCGTATTGGTCCGCCTTCTTGGCAAAATCGGCGAGCTCTCTTTGTTCTTCAGGTGTTTTCCCTTCCAGATCCAGGCCTGCTTCCATGGCCAGTTCCCGGTAGCGCGGATTGTCCAGATCCGGCTTCACGTTTTGCTGTTTGGCCTTCTGGTTGACGATTTTTGCGGCGATGGGATGGCTGCGTTGAATCTCTTCCTTGGACAGGGAGATTTCGTTGTAGTAGTGAATGTGGTCGACCAGCTCTTCATCTGTCGCTTTGGCCAACTCTTCCACCGTCGGTTCTTCTTTCACATCCGTCACAGACTTCTCGGCGTCGGCGGAAGGAGGTGTGGAAGGCTCTCCACCCGAATTAAATCCCGCATACGCCAGCGAAGCGGAAAGGAGGAGGACCGCTGCCGCGCCGATCCAGACGATTCTCTTTCGTGTGATCGAACGCTTGATTCGTGATGACCGTTTTTCCAAGATATATTTCCCCTCCACAATCGGTTGGAAAATGATAGTGCGATCCCATCGTAGAAGATTCTATTAGAATTGTCAATATACTAAACCTCATAATCCGTGGTTTTCTTGGGATAAAAGATATATTCGCAGAAATAGGAGATGTAGTTTCATATAAAAAAGCGATTTGGGGGATTTTTCCATTCCCGCTCCGTGCCGGAAGCGGCCGACCGCGAAAATCTCCGGCAGCCGCTTTGTCTGCCGGGCAAACCGTTCGCGGGCCGGTGGAAAATCTCCAACCCGAACCGGGGGTTCCCCATTTTTTGTCGCGGAAGAAATGGTTCGAAAAGATCCACCGGCACCTTGAACGGAATCCGTTTCCCCCTTTGGAGGCTCTTACCCGAGGGTTTCCTGGATCCACATCTTGATGATGGCGAGACATTCCCGCACCTTGTAGAACGGGGTGAACAGCACCCGGGAATGGACGGGGGCAGGCGTGGCGTCGATTCCCGCTTTTTCGGCGAGGCGGAGAGCCCGATACATGTGGTAGTCGTGGGTGATCAAGTGGATTTGCTCCCAGTTTCGCTTGAGGAGAATCCCTTTTGAATTGGCGATGTTTTCCGCGGTGTTGCGGGACTGATCCTCCAGCAGGAGGCGATCGGGAGGGACGCCTTTGCCTTCCAAATACCGCTTCATTCCCTCGGCTTCCGACGGCCCGTCATCCCCCTTTCCCCCCGACAGGATCAGGTATTGAACCCGACCTTCCCGGTAAAGCTGATAAGCCAGATCCAGACGTTCCTTCAGGGCGGGGCTGGGTCTTCCGTCCCACAGGGCCGCGCCGAGGACCAGTCCGGCGGGGAGGGAGCGCGGCTGGATGGTGGCGTGGTCGTAACGGGAGACCCGGTTCCAGAAGAGGAGGAGGATGAGCAGCAAGATGACGAGAGGGATGAAAATCAGAGTCCATTTCGGAAAGGGCATGATGCATCGCTCCGTTTGAGAGACGGGTTTTTGTCCGATCGGTTGCTCGGTCAGCCGCCGGGCGACCGATGAGAGCTGCGCTTTTTTCCCCTGCGGTTTCTGCAAAAAAACTTGCCGTCCAAGTCTTTCTGCCAATGACAATATAGCAAAAACGCCCCGAAAGGAGAAGTTGCCAATCCACAAAATACCACCCGATTCCTTGCGAAAACGAACGGAATTGGAAGAGAAAAACCTGGTGACCATTTTCGTAGAGGCTATAATGAAAAAAAGCGAGGTGAGTGGTGTGGATCGAAAAGGGAAAATCGGTTTGGCGTGCATGGGAATTTTGGTGATTTCTGCGTATCTGATACCTTATACGGTCTTGACGGAGGTTCCCAGCTGGTATGGAAGCGGACTTTTCTGGGTACTTTTTGCCGTGGCTTCCATTTTCGTCATGGCCTGGCTCACTGCGGAGTGGAGGGAATAAAGATGGAACCGACGCTTGTCTGGACGGGTTTGGCAATTTACGTCGCGGCGGTGATCGTCATCGCCCTGATGTCCCGGAAAGGGATGCAGCGCGAATTAAACGATTATTTTTTGGCGCGAAGGGCGATGGGAGGGGTGCTGTCGGCGCTCAGTTACGGGGCGACGACATACAGCGCCTTCATGCTGGTAGGATTGGCCGGCCTCACTTACCAGGGCGGAGTCGGGGCGCTGGGATTTGAGCTGGTGTACTTGTCAGGGATGGTGTTGGTGGTTTATTTCGGCCCCCGATTCTGGATGGCGGGGAAAAAGTACGGCTATGTGACCCCATCGGAAATGTTGGGGGATCGTTACAACAGCCGGGCGGTGGCCGTCGTGACGGCCGTTGCCAGCTGCCTCTTTCTCATTCCCTACAGTTCGGTTCAGCTGGCGGGGGTGGGTTACCTCTTGTCGGGAATGAGCGGCGGGGCCATTTCCTTCACCACCGGGGCATTGATCGCGACGGTGCTGGCCATCGTTCTCGCCTTGATCGCGGGAATCCGCTCCGTCGCTTGGACGGATGCCTTTCAGGCGCTGATCATGATCGTCACCTCCGTCGGTGTCGTCTGGGTCGTCGCCCGGGGTTTGGGCGGCTTTGACGGTTTGTTTTCCGCCCTGGAGCGCGATTATCCCGAATGGCTGACGGTGCCGGGGAACGGGTTTTTCAGCTTCGCCACCTTTTTGGGGCTGACGTTGCCCTGGTTCTTTTTCAGCATTTCCAATCCCCAGGTGAGTCAACGGCTGTTCATGCTTTCTTCCCTGGCGGAAATGCGGCGAATGCTCCTCCTCTTTCTCGGATACGGCCTTATCTATACCTTGGTGGCCATTCTGTGGGGCTTCTCAGCCCTCGTCCATTCCCCGGATCTGGAGAATCCGGATCTGGCGACCCCGGCCCTGCTCAGCTCGCCCCTGGTTCCCCCGGTGCTCGGGTTGATCGTCATGATCGGCATTCTGGCGGCCGCCATTTCGACGATCGATTCGATCTTGCTCACCTTGTCTTCCCTGGTGGCCCGGGATGTCTATGGAAATCTCGGCAGGGAGGGCGACGCCGCCAACCAGCTTCGGGTGGGGCGTTGGGTGATGCCGCTGATCGCCCTTCTGGCC
Organism: Planifilum fimeticola; assembly: GCF_003001905.1. Lineage (NCBI taxonomy): Bacteria > Bacillati > Bacillota > Bacilli > Caryophanales > Thermoactinomycetaceae > Planifilum > Planifilum fimeticola. Next base: position 29,683 of record NZ_PVNE01000030.1, on the reverse strand, counting down.
TACGGTTTTGCCGAGCTGCAATTGGATTTGATCGCCGTCCTGTCCGTCTCTTCCTCTGCCGGGCTATTGGTGATGGTTCCCGCGATTATCGGCGCATTTTACTGGAAAAGGGGAACGGCGGCCGGGGTTCTCTCCGCCGTCGTGACCGGAGGATTGCTGGTGATCTTCCTGGAGCTGACGAAGACGAAACCTCTGGGGCTTTCCTCCGGCATCTGGGGACTTGGCGTCTCCGCGCTCCTGTTCGTCGTCGTCAGCCTCTTCACCAAAGCGCCTGAAGACAAGGCGGACCGGTTTGTCGGCGGCATCCGCAGGCTGATCCGCGAGAAGGGAGCGTTTTGACCGGGGCGGTGCCGTCGGTTTGAAGAGTCGGTTTCCGTTGTTCTGATTGACCGTCTCGCCCGGACGGTGCGGATGATGTCTTGGGACGCGTCGGCATGAAAGGGTTCCGTGAGGCTCCGCGTCGGCGATCAGCGCCGGCTGCGGAGCCGAATTTTTTTGATGTTTCCTTCCGAGGCCGGGTGCCCCGCTTTTGCCCGCATCAATGCAGGCGAGGGTAGTTGGCGAAATGGTTGATCAGGGCTGCCATTTTTTCGGGAGGAAGGTCCATTTCGTTTGCGAGCCAGTCCTTGATTACATGGATGGCACCGCTGACCACGAAGGTGCTCAAATATCTCGAGTTGACCTTGTTCATATGGGGGACGGCGCTCATCATAAAGCGCCGAGCGATCTCCATCAACCGCTTTTCAAAGGCGGGATCCTTGTTCTTGACCAGGAGGGTTTGAAAAAGGAATTGGTTTTCTGCGATGTATTCCAAAAGCTTTTGGGTCATCTTTTGGGACTCTTCTTCGACGGTGAATCGGTAGGTGTTCAAATACGCGATCAGATCCTCGATGATTTCCGATTCGATATGGTTCAACAGGTCATAGGGGTCCGAAAAATGCATATAGAACGTGGAGCGATTGATATCCGCCCTTTCGCAAATCGCTTTGACGGTAATGCCCGAGAGGGGCTTGCCATCGGCGAGCAAGGCGATGAGGCTTTCCTTCAACACCTTGCGCGTGTATTTTTTTCGGCGATCCAGCTTTTCGCGCATTCCGACCCCCCTTTTATATCACCAATATTGCGTCAAATACGACACAAAACGGAAAGGTGTTGGAAAAACAACATGAATTGTAAAACTGTATGTTGTATTTCCGACACGGTGTCCATTAAAATATTAAGGTGTCCGGAACATGAGGTCAAGGGAGGATGAAGACTTATAGATTTCGCTGCAAAAATCGTAAAACACAAAAAAACGATTGTCATTGCCAGCGTCATCCTTGCGTTGATCGGTGCAATTGCGCATTTTGCCGTCTCGGTCAATTACAATATGGCGGATTATCTGCCCCAGGATACACCATCGATGAAAGCGGTCGACCTCATGGAACGCGAATTTGATGAGCCGACCGCCAATGCGCGGGTGATGATTCATCACGTCTCCATCACCGAAGCTTTGGCATACAAAGAGAAATTGGAGGCGATCGATGGTGTCACCGAAGTCACCTGGCTGGATGATGTGATCGATGTAAAGGAGCCCCTCGAGATGGCGGATCCCGATCTCGTGGAGCCCTATTACAAGAATGAAACGGCGCTGATTTCGTTGCACATCCGCGAGGGGGATGAAGTCGAGACGGTCGACCGCATTTATGAACTGATCGGTGAAGAAAACGCCGTCGCCGGTGAGGCCGTCGATACGGCGGTTTCCCAAAAGATGGCCGGTCAGGAGTCTTTCAATGCCGCCCTATTGTTGATTCCCATCCTCATCATCATTCTGGTTTTATCCACCACCTCCTGGATCGAACCCCTGTTCTTTTTGATCGCCATCGGCGTTTCCGTTCTCATTAATATGGGAGCCAATGTTTTTGTAGGTGAGATCTCCTTTGTGACCCAGTCGGTGGCGCCGATCCTGCAACTGGCTGTGTCGATGGACTATGCCATTTTTCTGCTGCACAGTTTTTCAAACCACCGCAAACAGATATCGGATCCCGGCGAAGCCATGCGGCGAGCCATCAAGGAATCCTTTCCCGCGATCGCAGCCAGTGCGTCCACAACCTTTTTCGGTTTTATCGCCCTCTCCTTTATGGAATTTGGCATCGGAGCCGACCTAGGCCTGAATCTTGTTAAGGGAATCGCTTTCAGCTTTCTCAGCGTCATCGTCTTTCTGCCGGCTCTGACGCTGATGTTTTACAAGTGGATCGATCGGACCCAGCATCCACCGCTCGTTCCGAAATGGAAGGGATTCGGAGAGCGGGTGTTGAAACTGAGGATTCCCGTTTTCATCGCCCTGATGCTTTTGATCGTGCCGGCATTTTTGGCCCAGAGCCAAACCTCCTTCGTCTACGGATTGGGCGAGCAGCCGGAAACCTCCCGGGCTGGCGCGGATGCGGCGGCGATCCGGGAAGCCTTCGGGGAAAACAGCACGATGGTTTTGCTCGTTCCCAAGGGGGATCCGGGCAAGGAAGAAAAACTCGTCCAACGCCTGGAGGAACTTCCCCGCATCAAGAGCGTCACTTCCTATGTAAATACCGTCAGTCCGGCCATTCCATCCGAGTATTTGGAGGAATCGGCCGCGAAATCGTTTTACTCCGACAACTACGCGCGCATTATCCTGAACGCGGAGACGGATTCCGAGGGGGAAGAAGCCTTTTCGCTGGTCGATGAAGTGCGGAGAACAGCCGAATCTTATTATGATGAGGTGCATCTGCTCGGGGAGAGCGTCACCTTGTATGACATCAAAAAGACGGTGGAAAGGGATCACGCTATCGTGAATCTGTTGACGATCAGTTCGATCGCCCTCGTGCTCCTCTTCACTTTCCGGTCGCTCTCGATTCCCGTCGTCCTGCTGCTGACGATCCAATCGGCCGTTTGGCTGAACTTGTCCGTCCCCTACTTCACCGATTCATCACTGGTTTACGTCGGTTATTTGATCATCAGCACGGTACAGCTGGCCGCCACCGTCGATTACGGCATCTTGCTTACGGATACCTATCGAAACCTCCGCCAGGAGATGCCGGCCATGGAAGCGATCAAGAAAACCCTCGATGACAAACTGTTTTCCATCCTGACACCCGCTTCCATCCTGTCGACCGTCGGCTTTATCCTGTTTTTCACTTCCAGCAACCCCATCGTGTCGTCGATCGGGCTTTTGCTGGGAAGAGGCGCGCTGTTGGCGTTTGGAATGGTCGTCATCGCCCTGCCTGCGATGTTGATCCTTTTTGACCGGGTGATTGAAAAGACCACGCTGCGGCCGAACTTTTATCAGGGAAAAGGGGGATGCTGATGAGTCTCAAACGGACGGGGGGGATGTTCCTGGCCCTCCTTCTGCTTGTGTCGACACCCGTCACGCTGACGATGGCACACGGCGCACAGTCCTCCGGAAAAGGTTCCTATTCGGGGAAAAGCGAAGTCGTATATGCCACCTTGGAGGCCGACGGCGATCAAAAGGAGATCTATGTCGTCAACAAGTTTTCCGTCGACCGGCCCGGGAAGATCATCGACTACGGCCCCTACACCCGTGTAGAAAATTTGACCGACTTGACGGAGATGGAAGTGGACGGCCAGCGGGTCGGGTTCGTCACTTCGAAGGACCTGTTTTATTATCAGGGGACCCTCAAGGACCGGCCGCTCCCCTGGGATATTGATGTCTCGTACCGGTTGAATGGCAAGAACTTACCCCCTGAACAATTGCTGGGCAAGGATGGAAAGCTGGAGATCCGCATCCACACCCGAGCCAACGAAAAGGCGGGAGAGAATCCCTTTTTCGAGAACTATATGTTGCAGATTTCCCTCACGCTGGACCCGGAAATCTATGAAAATGTCGAGGCGAAGGACGGGACGATCGCCGAGGCGGGCAAGAATCAACAGGTGACTTTCACCGTCATGCCCGGGAAAGAAGCGAGCTTTGTCGTGAGAGCCGAAGTCCGGGACCTGGAGATGGAGAGCATCCAAATCACGGGCATTCCGCCGGGCCTGTCCGTCGACATTCCCGATGCCGATGGGATGATGGACGGAATGAGGTCCCTGTCCGATGCGGTACAGGGAATCGATGCGGGCATTAGCGAACTGAACAAGGGGATGGCGGAACTTCATCAAGGGGTTGAAGGTCTGTACGGGGGGTCGAAAAAATACAAGCAGGGAATCCGCGAACTGGAGCAGGGTTCCGCGGAATTGATCGAAGGATCCAAGTCGATCCGCGACGCCTTAAAGAAATTGAGCCGGTCCCTCGGAGGAGATGCGGATCAGATCGATGTGGGCCAATTGAAGGAACTGCAAAAGCGGCTGGCGGACATGGCCGGCGGGCTGAAGCAAACCGAAAATTCCCTGACTGCTCTGCAGGATCAATATACGAAGGCCTACCATGCCTTGGACCGATCGATCGCGGCGATTCCCGCCCAGGATATCTCCGAGGAGGACATACGGCAATTAAAAGCCAGCGGGGCCGATCCCCGGGTGGTCGACCAATTGGTCCAGACCTATACGGCCGCCCGTGCCGCCAAGGATGCCTACACCGCTGTGAAGGGCAGCTTCCAGGCGGTAAATCCGACCCTTAAAGAGGTTGCTCGATCCGTGCGTGAGATGAGTATCTATATCGAAATCATCGCCGATCGATTGGACAACAGTCTGAATCAAACCCATCTGGATGAGTCGATGAAAAAGTTGCAGCAGGGCTTGCAATCCCTCTCGGAGCAATATGGCGCCTTCCATTCCGGGCTGGTCGATTATACCCGCGGCGTAGCCCGGCTGTCCCAAAACTACGGACGTTTGCATACCGGCATCGCGGAGATGAAGGATGGAACTCGGCAGTTTCAAACGGGCATGCATGAACTGCATCAAGGCACATCGAAGTTGGCCCGGTCGACCCGAAATTTGCCGGATCAAATGCAGTCCGAAATCGATCAAATGGTCAGCGAATACGATCGTTCGGATTTTGATCCCGTCTCCTTTGTTTCATCCAAGAACAAAAAGGTCAAGTCCGTGCAGTTCGTTTTGAAAACCGAGAGCATCAAAAAAGAGGAGGACAAACCGAAAAGCGGACCGAAGGAAGAGGAGAATAAGGGATTTTGGAGCCGGCTGTTGGATTTGTTCAAAAGCTGAAACCCGAGCAATTTTTTGGACGCAGCCCGGGCAATCGCCCGGGTTTTTCCGCTTGCAGAAATAAAGTTTTCCGGATCTGTCCGCCGCGGCCGGCTGGAGTCGGAGCCTCTTTGCGTTCCGGTTCATCCCGGAATTTGGGAAGGGAGACAGGCTGTCGGCATGGGCGGATCGTGTTACAATCATGGGTGAAACTCATCGCTCGATCCGCGGTTCTTCCGTCCTGTGATGGGTGTCGATCAAAAGAAGCAGGAGACCTGTTCTATGAATATCGGCCGTTTTTCCGTGGCTCCGGTTCCGGCGCTCATTGTCGGCATCGTGGCCATATCCTTTTCCGCGATTTTCATCAAGTGGTCGGATGCTCCCGCTTCGGTCCTCGGCATGTACCGGCTGCTGCTTACGGTTTTGCTGATGGCTCCTTTCACGGGGAGTTCCGTTCGCCGGGAAGTGCGGAAGATCAAGCCGGCGGACGCCGGACTGCTTTTCCTGTCGGGATTGTTTTTGGGGCTGCACTTCCTGTTCTGGATCGAATCCCTCCGTTACACTTCGGTGGCCAGTTCGATGATCGTCCTGTCCCTTGAGCCGGTATTTGTCGCCCTCGGAGCCTACGCGGCGTTTCGGGAGCGGACCGGCGGAGCCGCCCTGCTCGGGATGGGGATGGCCCTGGCCGGAACCGTCCTGATCGGATGGGGGGACATCGGTTTCTCCAAAGAGGCGGTCTACGGGGATTTTCTTTCCCTGCTGGGCACCCTGGCCGTTTCCGTTCACATGTTGATCGGCCAAAGGCTCTGTGCGTACATCCCTTCCCATGTGTACAGCTTTCTCGTCTTTTCGACGGCCGCTCTGGTCCTGGCCGTATATAACCTGGCGGCCGGAATCGGGATGACCGGTTATCCGGCGCGGGAGTGGGGCATTTTCCTCCTGTTGGCCGTCGTTCCCACCGTTTTCGGCCACCTCCTGTTCAACAGCCTGCTCCGGGTGGTGGGTGCGACCACCGTCTCCATGTCCATCCTGGGGGAGCCCGTGGGGGCGATTCTTCTCGCCTATCTGCTGTTGGGGGAAGGAATCACCGATTACCAGGCGGTCGGCGGAGCCCTGACCCTTGCGGGACTCGCCGTTTTTCTGAGGACGAAGCGAACGGGGCCTTCGGAGGAGAAGCCGGCGCGGGAATCGGCTTGACTCTTGCGTGACGGGAGGCTTTCCTCGGCCGCCCGAAGGGAATGGGTTTGTTGAGCATCCTTTTGATCCAACAAACCCATTTCCTTTATGGAGGTGGAGATCATGCACTGGGGCGACGAGCGGAAGCGGGAGAGGTCGTTGCGGACGGCGGGACGGAACGATGAGGCCCGGTCGGAGCAGGAAGGCGGAGGGCCGCCTTTCGGTGTTGAGATTCGCCGGGCGTCCGCGGGGGATCGGGAGGCCATCCTGGAGGTGGTTGAGACCTGCTTCGCGGGGGGACAATCGTCGGGGCGCATTGAGGAGCGGTTTTGGCATGTTTATGCGCCGGATCGATTTGATCCCGCCTCCTGGCAGGTCGCCGAAGCCGGAGGGCGAATCGTCGCCGCCGCGGGTTTTCCGACCATCGACCTGAATGTCGGCTCCTTTTCCTTTCGGTGTGCCGGGGTGACGGGGGTTTGCACCCTCCCCGAGTGGCGGGGGCGCGGCTTGATGAGCGCCCTGCTGAAGGCGGGTATGGATGACATCGATCGGCGCGGGCTTCCCCTCAGCCTTTTGAAGGGCATGCGCCACCGCTACCGCCGGTTCGGATTTGAGGATGGAGGTTGTCGGCTGGGCCTGGTTCTCCATCGGAAGCGCTTTCCCGATCCCGGCTGGAACGACGAACAAGTGGTTCACGTCGCGGGGATCGGGGCTTCGACGCAATTCCCTCCGGGTTTTTGCGAAGGATTGTTGGCTGTTCAAAAGCGCTACCTTGGACGGGCGTTGCGTTCCCCTTCCGACCAGAGGGCGATGATCTCCCGCCGGGGGGTTCACACCCTTTGGGTGGAACGGGACGGCCACGCCGCCTACGCGCTGGTGGGAGGAGCGACGGGTCCCCACCTGGATGACGGATTTCCCCCTGCGGAGGAGGGGGGTGGAACGTGGAGCAAACTGTATGAGGTGGCAGGGGACTCCCGGTTGGCGCTTGAGCTCCTCGGCTTTCTGATGCGGAAGGGAAGCGGGAGCCTGCAGGTGCTGGTCAGCCCGCGTTTAAACGCTCTGGAGAGGCGGTTGTGGGAGAGGGCGGAACGACAGTTTCTCAGCCCGGCGGGGATGATCCGCATTCACGATCTGGCGGCGCTGCTCGGGGCGTACACCCCCTGGTGGAAGGAGCGACCCCCGTCCGGGGCGGATTCGTTGGCAATGGTTATGGAGGATCCGGAGGGCGGCGCGCAGGCCGTGGAGATTGCGTGGGACCAAAGGGGTGTGAGGATTCGGCGGTTGGAAGCGCCTCCGGCCGGCGCTGAAGGGAAAGTGGTCCGCGGCGACCGGTGGAATTGGGCCCAGGCTCTGTTTGGACCCCTGGATGTGGAGGCTGCCCTGGGACCTTCCCCGCATGCCCGCCGTCTGAGGGAGCTCTTCCCGCTCCCTTTTTGGCCGCCGCGACTGGAGCAGGTGTGAGGGAGGCGGGGATGGTTTCCGCCGCCGGAAGGGGAGGACATCGGTCGCCGTTGCCGAAAGAGATGAAGGAAAGCGTTTGATTCCGATCTGAAAGGAGCCGAACCCGTGAAATTGTTCATATCCGCGGACATGGAGGGCATCTCCGGCGTGGCAACCAATGTCCAATTGAAAAAGGAAAGCGAGTACCAGCGTTTTCGAAAACTGATGACCGAGGACGTCAACGCTGCCGTCGACGGAGCCTTTGCGGCCGGGGCGGATGAGGTGGTGGTGTGCGACGGTCATGGAAACATGCCCAACATCCTTATCGAGGAGCTGGATCCGCGAGCCCAGCTGATTTCGGGAAACAATCGGGTGATGTGCCAGCTGGAGGGGCTGGACGAAACCTTTGACGGGGTGTTTTTCGTCGGGTACCACGGCCGGGAGGGCGGCGGGTACCGGGGAGTGATCAATCACACCTTGGCGGGCATCTGTGTGGAGCAGATCCGAATCAACGGGCGGCCGGTGGGAGAGGCGGAGATGAACGCCGGGGTGGCCGGCCGTTTCGGCGTGCCCGTACTGTTGGTGACGGGGGACGACGTATTGGAGAAAGAGGTGAAGCAAACCCTTCCCGAGGCGGAAACCGTCGTGGTGAAACAAGGGGTGGACCGGTTCGCTGCCCGGTTGCTCTCCCCCGAGAAGGCGCGGCGCATGATTCGGGAAAAGGCGATGCGGGCGGTCGAGAGGCGCCGGGAGATCCCCCCTTACCGGATCGGGACGCCGGTGACCTATGAGATCGACTTCAAAGCTACCAACCAGGCCCTGATGACCACCACCCTGCCCACGGTGGAGCAAATCGGTCCGAAGACGATCCGCTTCACCCTGGACGATCCCGTTACCGCGTACAAGCACATGTGGGGTTGCGTCATCATCGCCATGTCCGCCACCAACGGCGTATTGGGCCATGTGAACGCGTAGGGTCCGGGAGGAATCCGGTCGGAGACGGGTGTCCGGGGCGGACATCCGTTTCCGTTTGTTTGAACGGGTGCTGCATGGAAATAGGCTTTCCAAACCGCAGTTCAGGAGGTGGAGCGATTGGCGGCGGAAACCCTGTTGCAGGTGAAGGGGCCGAAGGAGCTGATCACGCTGTCCGGCGAGCGGGACAGAGGGGGGACGTGGCGCTGGTGGGTCGACCGCGGCGAAAAAGGTGAGGAAAGGCGCGAATGGGACGATTGGCTGGATGCCTTGCTGGCCATGGATGAAGATCCTTGGGAGGAGTATGAACCGATCGCCGTCCATCCGGATTTCCGGTCGAAAATCTGGGGGGCGGTCCTGCAGCGCGCGGCGGATCCCGCCGGTCTGGTTCCCTGGTTTCGGGCCTGTTTTCCGGAAGATCCGGTGCCGGATCCACGGAGCTGGGAGGAAAAGTGCCCCCTGCCCCGCTTGGCCGAGGAGATCCGCAAGGTCCGGGACGCGGTCGTTCTGACGGGGGCGGGGATGTCCACGGAAAGCGGAATACCGGATTTCCGTTCATCGACGGGTTTGTGGCGGAAGATTGATCCGCGGCGCGTGGCCACGGTGGAGGCGATGGAGACGGATCCTGACCTGTTTCGCCGGTTTTACGGGGAACGCCTGCGGAATCTGGAAGACGTCCGTCCCCATGCCGGCCATTATGTGCTGGCCGAGTGGGCGAAACAGGGGATCGTTCGGGCGGTGGCCACGCAAAATGTGGACGGATTGCACCACAAGGCGGGAAGTCCCGAGGTGTACGAACTGCACGGAACGCTCCGCACGGTCCGCTGTCATCGGTGCGGAAGCCCCGCCGAATTGGAGGATTTCCTCGAGGGGCGATCCTGCGGTCTGTGTGGGGGGCCCCTTCGCCCCAACGTCGTGCTTTTCGGCGAACTGCTGCCGGAAGAGGAATGGGACCGGGCGATCCGGGCCATCCGCGAATCCTCCCTTCTTCTGGTGATCGGCACCAGTTTGGAGGTATATCCCGTCAACCAGCTGCCGATGCTGTCCACGGGCCGGAAGGCGATCATCAACGGGAGCGCCACCGAATGGGATCACCGGTTTCACCACGTCATCCACGCCAGGATCGGCAAAACCCTGTTGAAGCTGGATCGCCTGGTGAAGGAGATGAAGTAGAAGGGAGGATTATCTCTTCCGACGGGAGGACGCGTTGTGGCGGCTCCTCCCCGCCGGATTCACAGTCATCGCGTTTAGTCGATAAGGAGGCGAATTATATGGGAAAAGGGGAACTCTCCGGCCGCATCGCGGTCGTGACCGGCGCGGGGCGGCGCCGGGAGATCGGCACGGCCATCTGCCGGGCCTTGGCGGACAAGGGTGCGGACATCCTCTTTGTGTGGCATCCCCATGACCGAAGGATGCGGGATGAAGGGGACGACCCGGCCGAACTGGAAGCGGAACTGAGGAGCAAGGGTGTGCGTGCAGAAGGTTTTGCGATGGACCTGTCTTCTCCGGCCGCTCCCGAGAAGGTGCTGAACCGGGTGGAGGAGCGATTTGGATCCCCGTCGATTCTGGTGAACAACGCCGCCTACTCGACCCTGGACGGCGTCGACGGTTTGGATGCGGACACCCTGGACGCGCACTATGCGGTGAACGTCCGGGCCGCCGTTTTGCTGAGCGTCGGCTTTGTCCGGTGCTGGAAGGGAGAACGGGGAGGACGCATCATCAACCTCACCTCCGGCCAGTCCCTGGGCCCGATGCCGGGGGAGATCGCCTATGTGACCTCCAAGGGTGCGATCGAAGCGTTTACTTCCACCTTCGCCGTGGAGGTCGCTTCCCGGGGGATTACGGTCAATGCCGTCAACCCGGGGCCGACGGACACGGGATGGATGACCGAAGAGCTGAAGCGGGAGCTCTTGGCCCGTTTTCCGACCGGGAGGCTCGGTCAGCCGGAGGACGCCGCCCGACTCATTGCCTTTCTCGCCGGAGACGAAGCCGAATGGATCACGGGGCAGGTGATCCACTCGGAAGGGGGATTTTGGCGGCGGTGAAAGGGGGAACGGAAAGCCTCCAAGGCCCATGGGCGGGAGCGACGATTCCTCTGCCCCCGTTGTGATGAGCGGAGCGTTTGCAACCATTCCCCTTTTGTTTCGGATGTTGTCACGGGATCACCGGTGGTTTGAGACTGTCGGAGGCGGGAGTGTTCAAAGCATTTGTCGATTGGAAGAAGAAGCGGCTTGCCGTGTTGGATGGGGAAAGAGTGGAATGGTGCGCGGATGAACCCGTAAGGAGCCGAGAGGCAAACGGGACGGCGAGCCGAAATTTAGGGCATTTCCGGATCGGAGCCGGGGATGCCCTGTTTTTTCGCACGGACCTTTCGGGAGATTTCGAAGAGAACGACTTGCGCATCTGCGAAATCTGTTATATATTAAAACAAAATTATTTTTAACTGTTATTAAACAGATTGGGGGTGCCGCCATGTCTGGAAACAAGGGGTTGGATGCCCACAACCACGGTCTGAGCGCGTGGGAAATGCTGCATCACGAACATTGGGACCTGTCACTGCTGGAAGAGCTTCGGAAGCGGTTGAAGGCTGCCGTTGAACACCTGACGGAACATCTGGCCGAAGTGGAATGCCCCTGCGGCGACAAACAGCGCGATATCGAATACTATCGGGGATTGTTGGAGGACGTGGAATGGGGCATCCGGAACCGAAACCTGTCACCTGTCCCGGTCATCGAGGAATCCCTACGGGAATACATGGCAAGGAAGCATCCGCGGCACCGCTGCATCAAACGCCTTCTGCTGACGCGCCACCAGTGGGGAATGGAGCTGATGGGGCAGACGTGCGGGGAATAAAACAACGCGGGAATTGGGCGAATCCGATCAAATTGTGCCTTGTCAAGGGAACCAGAACTGTATTATAATAGATCACAAATAGCAAAACTGTTATTAAACAGATGGGGTTTTTCTCCCCGGTATAAGGAGACGATGAGCATATGGCCAAAGATCAGGCTTGGCGGCACGTGCTCCTTGCATTGGACCTGTTGCATCATTACCAGTGGAACATCGCCCTGATGAAAAAAGTCCGGAACGAGATGAAGGAAGCGATCGACAGGATGGCGGAGCGACTGGCCGCGGGAAACGACGGGGATGGAAGCCGTGCGGAGGACCTGCGGTTTTTCCTCGGTTTGTTGAACGATGTGGAGTCGGGGATTCAAAACGGGAATCTGCTGATCATGCGCTCCGTCGAACAATCCCTGATTCGTCATCTCCTCAAAAGGGATCCGGATGACCGCCACCTGCACCAGTTGCTCAGTACCAAGCGGGACGGAGAATTTGACATGGTTTCCGTATGATCGGGGCGGATGAGCGCCTTCGGAAAAGGATCAGTCGATCGAACGGGAGTGAGGAATCCGGTATGGAACAGCCGATCAGTCCGGCACGCATGCGCCTGGTCAAGGAGGCGATTCAGGCCCAGGAACAGTATCTGAAAAAGCTGGAACGAATCCGCAGAGAGTGGAAGAGGATTATCGAGGAGGAGGATCGGAACAGCGGACAGCGAACGGAAGTCAGCGCCCTCGAGCGAAAGTACCTGTTTGAATACGGCGATTTGGGCACTCTCTAATCAAGTGAAAAGGCCGTTTTGTCCCGGGTTTGAGCCCTTGGGAGGACAAAACGGCTTTTTTTCTTGTCCCGATAGGGGAGGTGATGCGTCGATTGCACCGACCTCCGGCCGCCGGACGTATTTTTCGCCGGCTTTCTTGGGCGAAGGCGGAACGCAGCCTCCGCGCGATCCCTTTTTTGCGGCTGGATGGTCGCGGCCGGCATGATGGCCCGTCAGCCGAGTGCCGCGGCAAGGGCGCCGAGCATCTTGCTCCAGGCATCCTCGGCGCTTCGCGAAGTCGGACCAGTCGAGGGTCAAGGCCAGCTTGCACCCCGCCTCCAGAGGTACGATGCTCGATGGTCACCCCGGAGCTGGCGCCCGCCACCCCCAGGTGAACCTCAGACGGCGGGCCGGTCGATCTAGATATTCCCCTGCGTAGTTGATTTCCTGCCCTTGACGAGGCACGACAAAGGAAACCCGCCACCCACGCGCGGGCGAGGGAAATGGGCACCGCTTATTCTTCACGGACAGCGGGCACGAACATCCGTTTGTCGATCATCTCGAGGTCCAGCCGGGCGTCCAACACGCGCTCCAAAGAAGCGTTGAAGCGGCGGGTGACGCGTACCTTGACTTCCGGTTCCGTGTTCATGGTGATGATCCTCTCTATGATCGGATTTGAGCGTGATTTGGTTGAGACCGAAAACCGCTCCATCTGATTCGAGCAATGTTGCCGGCAAATCGTCCGGGGGCATCCTGTCCGGGGAATCCGGGCACATATTCATGTCAGCCGGCAGAGGCCGGCATGCGGCGGGCAAATAGGGTGGATATCGGGAGGTCCCTTGTAACCCTCGATCCCCGAGTGGTATATTTGCTTCCAGAACCGTGACGGCGGGTTTGCCGAGGAGTAGGGATCGATCCTGAAGGTAGCGCAAGCCCCAAAGAACGGGGATGTGATAGCAATATGCATCGCCCTCCTCCCGCTTCCGGCATGATCTCTGTTGGGGGATCGCCTCCCGGGCATGGGTGGAGGGCAAAAACTCGTCGGAGGTCGTTATGCGATGAAAAAGGCTTACAGTCGGATTTCCCGGGGAATCGCCCTTTTGATCGTCGTCATTTTCCTGTGGGGAAGCGTCGGATGTTCCAACCCCGAGGGAACGGACGAAGCTTTCCGGGTGGGCATCGTTCCGGCACAGAACAAAGGAAACATGCAAAAAGCGATGGACAAGTTGGAAAAGGTGTTGTCCGATCACCTCGGCAGAGCGGTGGAAATCACGGTGTATGCCGATTATCAAGGCGTGGTCGAAGCGATGAAATACAAGAAGCTGGAGATGGCGTACTTCGGTCCTCTCACCTACGTCCAGGTGCAGGAGAAGACGGGCGCCCGGGCGATCGTCACCCAGCTGATCGACGGGAAACCGTATTACCACTCCTACATCATCGTGCCGAAGGACTCTCCCTACCGCTCCATCGACGATCTCGTGAAGCACAGCCGCGACATCCGGTTTGCCTTCGGCGACATCAACTCCACTTCCGGCTCCCTCATCCCGGGCATCGAGCTGAAGAAGCGCGGGGTTTTTACGGACCGGGAAAACCACCGGTTCAAGGGAGTCACGTATACCGGTTCCCATGACATCACCGCCCTCGTCATCCAGAACAAGAAGTACGATGCGGGAGCCATCGACAGCGCCATATACAACCAGTTGGTGGAGGACGGGAAGGTGGACGGGGACAAAATCCGGGTGATCTGGAAGTCGGAAAAGCTGTTCCAATATCCCTGGGCGGTCTCGGAGATAGTGGACGATGAGACCGTGAAAAAGCTGCAGAAAGCCTTTCTGTCGGTCAAGGATCCGGAAATTCTGGGAGTGTTCGGCGCAAGCGGCTTCACTACCGCCAAAGACAGCGACTACGAATCGATTCGACAAGCGGCCCGGGAGGCGGGGAGGCTCGAATGAAGGAAACGGGTGACGCAACGATCAGGCCAGCCCTTAAATATTTTCTCCTCGCCGTTTCGCTTCTGGTCCTCGTCTTTCTCAGCGTGTGGGATATGGGATTGAACCTGGAGGATATCCGGGACCTTCCCAACACCTTCGATTTTTTGGGAGAGCTGTGGCCCCTCGACTTTTCGATGGTGGACCAGGCCCTGAACGAGACGCTGATCACCCTTGAGATTGCGTTTCTCGGCACGTTTTTCGGACTGATCGTCGGGTTCCCCTGCGCCTTTCTGGCTGCCCGCAACACGGCGCCCGGAGCGGTGTATCACGGGATGCGCGGTTTCCTGACGTTCCTCCGGTCGATTCCGGAGTTGGTCATCGCGCTGATTTTTGTCCCCACCTTCGGACTTTCTCCCCTGACGGTGATCGTGGCCATCTTTCTGCACAACATCGCCGTGTTGGGCAAGCTGATCGCCGAGCTGATCGAGGCGGCCGACCCCGGTCCCCAAGAGGCGGTTGCCGCGACGGGAGCGCGGAAGGTGTTGGTGGCCCTGTACGGGATTGTCCCGCAAATCGTCCCCGTGGTTTTGTCCCAGTATTTTTACCGTTTGGAGGTGGGGGTGCGCTCCTCCCTCCTGTTCGGGGCGATCGGGGCGGGGGGGATCGGCGATATGCTGTTCATCCACTTCAAAACCTTTGAATACGCCGCCATGGCGGTGGATGTGTTGATTATCATGGTGCTGATCGGGCTGTTGGATTACGCGGGAGCTTTTTTCCGCTCCCGGGTGATCGGATGACCCTGCAATTGGTCGACTTGAGCAAGCGGTACGGCAAGGAAGGGGAGCCGGCTCTCGAAGGGATCGATTTGACGGTTTCCCCGGGGGAGTTTGTCGCGGTCCTCGGCCGCAGCGGAGCGGGGAAATCCACCCTGATTCGCTGCATCAACCTGTTGGTTCGCCCTTCTTCCGGGAAAGTGATTTGGAACGGGCGGGATCTCACCGTCGCTTCTGCCCGGGAGCTGTCCCGCGCCAGGCGGGAGATGGGCATGATCTTCCAGCAATTCAACCTGATCGGTCCGCTGGATGTGCTGACCAATGTGCTGGTGGGGGCCTTTCCCGCTCTGCCTCTGTGGCGTTGCGTTCCGGGCCTTTTTCCCCGGGAGGCGGTGGATCGGGCGATGGAGGCGCTGGAGCGGGTGGGGATCTCCCATCTCGCCCGGCGCAAGGCGAGGGAATTGAGCGGCGGCCAGCAGCAGCGGGTGGCCATTGCCCGGGCGCTGATGCTTCGCCCCCGGATCATCCTCGGGGATGAACCCGTCTCCAATTTGGATCCGGTGTCAGCGCGGCGGATCCTGGAGCTGCTTTTGGCCATCCATCGGGAGGAAAACCGGATCACCCTCCTCAACCTGCACGATGTCCGCCTGGCCAAAGCCTTCGCCACCCGGATCATCGGATTGGACGGGGGAAGGATCGTGTTTGACGGCACCCCCGAATCCCTGACGGAGGCCGAGGAGAGGCGGATCTACCGGGACGGCGTCGATTGAGTCGGGTTTCGAGGTATCCGCTACTTCCCCTTCTTGTGATAAGATGAAAAAAGGGCCGGTAGGACAATCTGAAAAGGAGGAAATCGATATGGCTCAGGAACGCACGGGAGTTGTGACTTTTAAAGGAAATCCGGTCACCTTGGTGGGAAATGAGGTGAAGGTGGGGGATACCGCTCCCGACTTCACGGTGTTGGCCAACGATCTTTCCCCGGTCACGCTGGCGGACAGCAAAGGTTCCGTCCGCATCATCAGCGTGGTTCCCTCTCTGGACACCGGCGTCTGCGACCAGCAGACCCGTCGCTTCAACGAGGAAGCGGCTTCCCTGGAGGGAGTCCGGGTTTTGACGATCAGCGTTGATCTGCCCTTCGCCCAGAAGCGCTGGTGCGGTGCCGCCGGCGTGGATCGGGTGCAAACCCTGTCCGACCACCGCGACCTCTCCTTCGGAACCGCCTACGGTGTGGTGATCAAGGAACTGCGCCTGTTGGCCCGGGCGGTGTTCGTCGTGGACAAGAACGACAAGGTGGTATACGCCGAGTATGTGCCAGAAGTGACCCAGCACCCGAACTACGAAGCGGCGATCGAAGCGGCCAAAAAGGCGGCCTCGTAAACAGGGAACAGGACAACAAACCCCCGGAGCCCTTTTCCGGGGGTTTGAGTTGTTCGGGCGCGTGATCTGAGCGTGGAACTCAACGTGTCAGCGGCTCCAATTTCCGAACACATTTCGGGGGTTTGGTTTTTGTCTTTGTCTTTGCCCGGAGGCATGTGCCGTCCCGGATATAGTAAGATGGGGTACGCACGTTACTTCCGGGAAAGGCGTCGTGAACCGTCGTAAGGAGGGAACTGCGTGAAACCAGGAGACCTGCGCCTCTTTGTCGCCGTGCCGATTCCGGAGGCAGTGCGCGGTCAGATCGCCCTTCGGCTCGGCGAACTGAAAAAAGCGGCCTCCTTCCGCAAATGGGTTCATCCCCGGGATTTGCATATCACGCTTCAATTCCTGGGCGAATGCAGCCCACGGACCTGTGAGCGGGTGAAGGAGCGGTTGGGGGAGATGGCCCCGACGCTGGATCCCTTTCGATTGAAGCTCGGTGATCTCGGCTTGTTCGGCAACCCTCGGAGCCCGAGGATCCTTTGGAGCGGGGTGGAGGGGGAACTGGAGGCCTTGGGCCGCCTTCAACGGGAAGTGGTGGGCCGGCTGTCCCCCCTCGGTTTTCCCGCGGAGACGCGCCCCTTCCGCCCGCATCTGACTTTGGCCAGGAACTGCCGGCAGCGGGATTTTTCCCTCCGGGAGCTGGAGGCGCTATGGATGGACGATTCCGTCCGGCCGGAATGGGAAGTGCACCGGATCGTCCTGTACCGTTCCCATCTTGGGAGGACGCCGATGTACGAACCGGTGGAGCTCTTTGGGCTGAAGAAGGATGGGGAAGACTAGAGAAGCGGTAGTATTCGTTTTCTGATTTCCCGGTGAAAGGGCGTCAATTTTTCGGTATGCTATGGTTGTAGGCCTTTCTTCGAAGGTGAGGCCGGGGGTGGTGACGACCCGGGAGAGCGGGATATGCGGCAGGGAGCACCGGATCTTGTGGTTATTGCCCGACGGCCTTGCTTATGCGTTTCGCGCCGGAATGTACGGCACCGGTTGCAAGAAAGAAGTGCGGCCCCTCCTCCGGCGCGAGTTATCTGAAACAGGTATTGTCACTCCTCTTTTTTCCAAAAAATGCGGAGTCTTCGAACGAGTTGGCAAAGGAGGCTGCCGGCAATGGGCACTCATTCTTTCAATCCATCGAAATCCTACGCCGAAGAGTTGGACCGGAATGATCCGCTGGGCCGTTTCCGACAGGAATTTTACCTCCCGGAGGGCCGAATCTACCTCGACGGCAACTCCCTCGGCCTCCTGTCCAGGCGGGCGGAACGCTCCCTGCAACAAGTAATCGCCGCCTGGCGGGATCTGGGGATCGACGGGTGGACTGAAGGGGAGCAACCCTGGTTCGATTTGTCCGAACGGTTGGGGGCGATGATGGCCCCCCTGGTGGGTGCCGATCCGGAAGAGGTGATCGTCACCGGGTCGACGACGGTCAACCTGCATCAGATGGTCGCCACCTTTTATCGTCCCCGGGGGAAGCGGACGAAGATCCTGGCGGATGTCCTCAATTTTCCCTCCGACATCTACGCCCTGCAGAGCCAGCTGCGGCTCCACGGGCTGGATCCGGAGGAACATCTGGTTCGCGTGCCGAGCCGGGACGGAAACACCCTTGATGAGGAAGAGATCATTGCGGCGATGACCGACGAGGTGGCGCTGATTCTCCTTCCATCCGTGCTCTACAGAAGCGGACAATTGCTGGATATCCCGCGCCTGGCCCGGGCGGCCCGGGTACGGGGCATTCCCATCGGTTTCGACCTGTGCCATTCCATCGGAGCCATCCCCCATGCGCTCAGCGAGTGGGAGGTGGACTTCGCCGTCTGGTGCACGTACAAGTATCTGAACAGCGGACCCGGGGGAACGGCCGGGCTGTTTGTGAACCGGAAGCATTTCGGTCGGCTTCCCGGGCTGGCCGGGTGGTTCGGCTCCGACAAGGCGAAGCAGTTCGACATGGAGCACCGGTTCACTCCGGCTCGAACGGCGGGGGCCTATCAAATCGGCACGCCGAACCTTTTGAGTACCGCCCCGCTGATCGGCTCCCTGGAGATGTTCGCGGAAGCGGGGATCGAACGGATTCGGGAGAAATCCCTCCGGCTGACCCGATATTTGATGGACTGGGCGGAAAAGGAGCTTTCGAAATACGGTTTTGCCCTGGGCAATCCGACGGAGGATCGCCGCCGGGGCGGCCATGTGGCCCTGATCCACGAAGAGGCGGTGCGGATTTGCAAAGCCCTGAAGGACGAAGGGGTCATCCCGGACTTCCGGGCTCCCGACGTGATCCGTCTGGCGCCCGTCGCTCTCTATACGTCCTTTGCCGACGTGTGGGAGGCGGTGCAGCGGTTGAGGAGAATTATGGAGGAAAAGAGCTATGAGCGCTATGAGAAAAAGCGGGGAGTGGTGGCCTGAGGAGGCGTGTGAATCGAAGAAAGGTGCCTGTTGATTTATATAAAATGGCGGGGGGACAAGCATCCCCGCCCTTTCAAGGGGACAAGGTTTACAAGCCCGGAAGAGCTGGGATTCGGCGGCTTCTCCCCTGCGAAGCAATGCAATTTTTTGGATGTAAAATTTTTTGTTTTTTTAAGCTCCTTCTATTTCCAAATCCGAATAAAAGTAGTATCATATAAATGTTCAGTATGATATGACTGGTGAGGTGGAAGAACGAGTGGATCCATTGGAAATAAGGGAAATCGGTGAAGTGATCCGCAAGGTGCGAAAAGAGCGGGGAATGCGCCTGGAGGATCTGGCTGACGAACATATTTCACCGGCGACCATCAGCAATATCGAGCGGGGCGTCCCCCACGTCAGCAAGGACAAGGTGAACTATGTCCTCGAAAAACTGGGGCTGTCGTTGGACCGGTTGCCGGAGATGATGACCGGGGAGCAGAAGAAACTGGAGGACATCCGGTTGCAGCTGGCCGCGGTGGAAAGTTTGATTGACGCGCAAGAAACCAAATTGGCCGCGGAGAAGTTGGAATCCTTGCAATTGGAAGATGACCACCCTTTTGCTCCCCATTTTCATCGCTTGCGAGGAAAGTATTTAATATACGAAAGAAAGTGGAACCGGGCGGAGAAAGCTTTGTCCAACGCCATCCGCTTGTGTGAGGGAAATTCCCAGGCGGAACGGATGAATGTTGAGTCGGACGCGTACAACTTGCTCAGTCTGAGCTGCTATTACCAGAACGACATGGCCAAAGCCGTCCACTACACGGATCAGGGGCTGGAAGCTTTCAACCCTGAGGGAGAACGAAAGCATGTAAAATATGTGCTCCTCCGGAACAAGGGGATCTATTTAGAGCGGATGGGTCGGGTGGTTCCGGCCCTGCGGATTGTGGACAAGGTGTGGCCCGAGCTGGGGAAAATTGATCAGACGGAAACCGTTCTCAGTTTCTACTGGCTGCGTTCCGAACTGCTGCGACGAGGCGGAGTGCTTGATGAAGCGATGAAATACGCCCAGGAAGGAATCGAATTTGCCCGCAAAAACTGGGTGTGGATCAGCCTCTTTGACCTTTGGACCGTTTTGGGCACGATCTATATGGATCGAAAAGATTACGAAAATGCCAAGGCGTGCTTTGATGTGGTGTTGTCTTTGCAGGACAAGTTTCCCGAGAAGGAATTGTTTATCACCACATATACCAGAATCGGAATCATGTATATGAATTTGAAAGAATGGGATCAGGCGAAGCCTTTTTTGGATGAGGCGATAAAAAAAGGTGAGTATATGAACGATGTTCCTCGCTTGACGATGGCTTTGACGGCCATGGGCGATTATTACCGGCTTCAGGGAAATAGCCGGGAGGCCCTTTCCTACTATCAACGGGTGGAGAAGTTGGCCAACAGACATAATTTGAAGGAAATGGAATACGAGGCATGGTTCCGGCTCAGTCAGTGCTGGAAAGATATCGACCAGGAGGAATTTCGACGTTGTACAGAGAAGATGTTTATAGTACAAGAAGAGCTTGATCGTCAAAAGGGAGGTGTAAGCCGTGAAATGGTTTAAACTCCTGTTTATAGCGGCCGCAGTCTTGTCCGTTGCCTGGGTGGGCTATGAGGCACAAGCGGCAGTTTCTGTCGCAGATGTAACTATTCAATCGAGCAACCCTGGTGCAGGTTGATAGCAGCATAGGAGTAAAAATGATATTATTAATATCGGCTGCCTGTTTTGAGGCAGCCCTTTTTTAAGCAAAATCACCGCTTCAGAATCCCGCAAATCGGGTCCGGCAACTTTCCCGACTGAGTCAAATCGTATTAGCGGTTGTTGCTGGATGATACTGTTTGGAAGGTCTGTACTGTGCTTGGTTTCACCATGTTTGCGATAGCGATGAGGGAATCCGTCTAGTTCAAACCAAAACTAATTTGATGTCTGAGTTTTTTCAAGGGCAGGGGCAGGCCGGACGGTCAGCCATACTCGATGCGTCTCCCATTTCAGCACAATCGGTTCCGGAGGTTCACGCCATGGGAAAGCGAAGCGGTCACGCCAGGCTCTTTTTTTATTCCCTCTTGGTGGCTTTATATTTTCTCACGCTTTTTTTTCCCTCAAGGGTCCTGCGGGATGCCTTCGGCCTTGTCGGCGTCATCTGCATCCTCTTGTCTTTTCCGGGGGCTGACCGGTTGTATCGGATGGCCGGTTTCCTCTTCTTGACGGCCGGGATCGGCATCGCTTGGTTGGAGGGGATCAGCCTGCAAAATGTGCCGGACCACTTGGCATCGCCCGTCATGCTGCTCGCCCTGTTGTTCGTTCTCCCCTTCTTTCAGAGTCTGATGAAGGTGGGAGCCTTCGAACGGAC
This sequence comes from Planifilum fimeticola, assembly GCF_003001905.1. Taxonomy (NCBI): domain Bacteria; kingdom Bacillati; phylum Bacillota; class Bacilli; order Caryophanales; family Thermoactinomycetaceae; genus Planifilum; species Planifilum fimeticola. The sequence continues at coordinate 8,490 of NZ_PVNE01000030.1, read as the reverse complement.
GCTGAACCGGATGCTGAGCGTTCGGGTCGATCACCTGGGAAAGCTTTATATCCGCGGCTCTCTCGTGAGCTATCTGTTGACGGTTTTTTTGTTTTTTGCGGCGATTCCGATCGCCCACGACCTGTTGAAACGGAATCTTGCCGGAATTTCTTCCTCCCTTCAAAAGAAGTTTTTGAGCCGCGCGATCCTGCGGGGATTTGCGCTGGGGACGGTGTGGAGTCCCTTGGAGGTGCTCATCGCCCTCGTGGCCGAAATGACCCGGGTCGATTATACGGCGATGCTTCCCTGGCTCCTCCTGTTTTCATTGGCGCTGTTGTTGGCCGACGGGGCGGCGGGCTATCGCTACCGTGCCGTTGAATGGGGCGGATGCGCCCGTGAGCCGGTAGGAGATGACCGGGATCGACGCCGGTTGATTCTGCTTCCGGCGGTGCTGGTGTTCTTTATGGGTTTCGTTTTGTTGGTGCAGAGCCTCTTGGAGATCCGCTTCTTTACCGCTGTGACGCTTGCGATGGTTCCGTACGCCGCCGTTTGGGCGGCGCTGCTCGGCCGCTTGAAGCGTTATGTGAAGCACAGCTACTCCACCTGGAAGCGTGAGACGCCGCGGATGCAGAACATGGTGCTCCTTTTTCTGTCCGTCGGATTTTTCAACGGAATGATTCAACAGTCGGCGGCCATGGACGGACTCCAAAGCCTGTTGCACCGGGTGGAAGACATGCCTCTTCTCCTGTTTCTGACCATCCAGCTGTTCATGCTGGGCATGACGTTCTTGGGAATCAGCACGCTCGTCACCTTAAGCCTGGTAGGGGTGTTCATTCAGCCCTTTCTCGAAAGCATCCATCCGTTGAGCTTGGCCGTGGTGCTGGTGACCTCCAGCGTCGCCCCGGACGTGGCCGGTCCCTACAACTCGACCGTCATGCTGATGAGTGAGCGGACGGGCATCAGTCCCTACCGCATTTCCCGCTGGAATCTGGGCTTTTCTCTGGTCTTCGGAGGGTTGGGAGCGGGGCTGGCTTACATGTTGTTGTGATTGGAGAGAAGTTCCGCGGAAAGACGGCAAATATCCTCTTCCGTACCGCAGCAAATTAGCAACGCCGCCCGGTAGAGGCGGCGTTGTTTGTCTTCTCCGAGGAATTGGGGAGGAGGTGAGAAACCCATTTCCCGTCGACCTTAGTCCACTCCCACCTGAACCACCTGCTGGAAGGTGGGACGGTTCATCCACTGCATGTCCGGGGCCGCGATCAGTCCGACGGGGCTCTGCTTGATGTTGTCCCGGGAGGAATCGTATTTCCAATCGTCGGGATCGGGGGAGCCGTATTTCTTCGTCAGGTCGTCGGCCGCTTTTCTCAGGGCCTGCCACAGTTTGGAGCGGCAGTCGGCCGGATCGCCTCCGCCGCAGTGGGTCTTGTGCCAGGGATCCCGGACGGACTCCCCGAGAACCTGGCGCAGGTCTTTGTGGACGTAGGCGTAGTATCCTTCCATGTAGGCGGAACCCTGGCCGCTTCGCGGCGAATCCTCCAGCTGGTTGGGCAGATGGGTCCCCTGGAGGGTCTCTCCGAAGATCGCTTCGACGAGAGTTTCGAAATAGGCGTCCCCGATCGCCACGGCCGCTGCGTGATCGTATTTCCCGTCCCGGGGATTGAAGTCGCGGCGGTGTCCCCCGGATTTCACCCATTCCGCAAGCCGGTCGCGCATCCGCTGCAGGACCGGATCACCTCCCGGGGCCTCGCTGCCCAGGACGCGCAGGACGAGGGGATACACCTCCTGTCCCTTCAGATCGACGGTGGCGGCGTCCATCACCAGGTTGACCATGTCGGAGCGGGTCAGCTTCTTCCCGGAGGCAATCGCTTTTTGGACCCGCTTTTCAAGGAAAAGGGAGCGGTGGATCGAACCGTAGTTGAAATTGGCGTCATTGGCCCGGAACTCCGGAGCCTGCTTGTTGTTCCAGTTGGCAAGATACCCTTGCGGCGGGTTGATCGCCTGGGGCTGCTCTTCCGGGCGAAGGAACTCGCCGGTCCAGTCGTATTCGCCCGTGCCCCAGCTGGGCAGATCGGGGTCGGTCCGCGGATCCCGGACCGGGCAGAGGCAGGTGTGCTTGTAGGCGATGTCCTTTTCGTCCGCGTAGAACCAGTTGAAGGAGTATTCGACGCCATCCATGGCCTTCAGGAAGGACCGGGCGCCGTCCTTCATGAATTGCGGGTTGTTCACCCGCTGAAACCCGATGGCGCTGGTCAGCTCCCGGCCGTAGGTGGACCTTTGGACGGTGACGGCGACGGGTTCCCCCTTGACGGTTCCCCGGGCCACCACCGGACCGTAGACCGTCCGCTCCACCCGGATGTCGAAAATGATGTTCTTCAGGGAGGGTTTATCCGGCATGCCGGCGAGGGTGGGTTTGGCGATCTGGCGGTGGGTGTAGACGTCCATCGGCCGGCATTTTCCTTTGTACCAGTAGTGCTTCGATTTCTTGGTGGGACGGCTGCCGTCCGGCTCGCACAGCTTGACCACCCACTGATCGACGTTGTCGGCGCCGGACGAGGTGGCCGACCAGGCATAGTTTTTCCCCCGCCCCAGCTGGACATAGAGGTTGGTTCCGGCGAAGGCCACGCCCCGGGCGTCGATTCCCGGACCGTGCACATCCATTTCCACCAGCAGTTGCGGGCTGAAATAGCCGGTTTGGGGTCCGAACACGGCGATGGGACGCCCGGCCGCGGTGTGCTTGTCGGCGACGAGCAGGGCGTTGCTGTTTCCCTTGGGCGGGTTGAGGCGGATGGGACCCTTCGGACCGTCGAGGATCATTTCGGGCTTGTCCAGCTGCTTGATGGCCTCATCCGCCGTTTCCGGGTCGAGCAGGGCCGTCGTTTCGGGGTCGATCCGCTGGTGGTTGTTGTAGGGGAAGGGTTTTTTCACCGTAACCGGCGCCTCCGCGTCGTTGGCGCTGCGGAAGTCTTCCCAGATGGCCCTCCCTTCCCTTTCCCCGTATTTTTGCTGCAGCCCCTGAAGGAAGGCGCCCGAGGCCACTTCATTCCCTCCGCCCATGCCGAAGATGCCGCCGACCAGGCTGGCGATGGCCACGATGTCCTCCGGAACAAACTTTTTCGGCACCTGCTGCAGGAGCGGATACTCGGCGGGCATCAGCCGCGGGTCCAGATACGCCTTTTTGATGTACGCGTTGACGCCCCGGATGTACGCCTGCGCGTCCAGGCAGGCCTGGGCCCCCTCGGGACCGGAGTCGCAAATGTCGTTCACCTGTTTCGTCAGCTCCGACTCCTTGTAGGGAGCCACCTTCAGCTGCGCCCGGTCCATCTCCTTGTTTCGCTCGCTCGCTCCGAGGAATTCGCTCACCCGTCCCCGGCCGAGGTGGCGCAGGACATCCATCAGGAACAGGCGGTCTTCGGCGGTGGCATAGCCGACGGCAAACATCGTCGCCTCCCGGGTTTCGCCGAAGATGTGGGGAACGCCGAATTCATCCCGCAAAATGGTGGCTCCCTTGGTGGGGGAGTAGGACCGTTCGATTTTCCCCTTCACGCCGAAGGAAGCGTCCTTGAAATACTTGGGCAGGTCCTCGTCGGAAATTCCCGGTGCGGCGTACACCAGGGAATTGTACATGTCCGTCTGGTCGTTGTAGTGCTTGGGATATTTCTTTGTCAGCTGGTAGAGGAGCATTTCCGCACCGTTGACCACGCCGTCCTGTCCCGGGGGCAGAATGTTCATAAACCCTCCCGGATCGCCGAAGTCCCGGTAGCGGGGATCCGGACTGGCGCCGGAGGCGGACGGAGAGTGGAGGGTCACGACCAAGACGAGGGTGATGAGGGCGGCGAGGAGCCGCCGGTTTCGTTTTCGGACCATCGAAGGAACCTCCTGTAAACGGGTTATTCAAAGGCACTGGTCCGGCTGGAGGGACGTCCTGGCGATGATTTTTGAAGGGTTTTCAAAAGATCGATCCTGGAGAGCGCATACGATATTTGAATATTCGACTTATTACTGTTAATTTTTATATTAACTGTATTTACATCTTCTGTAAACGATCCGTTGGCGGCATCCGCTCTCCGCCGACTGTGCCTGGAGGGCATCTTTTGATTCCGAAGGATTTTTTTATGCAAGAATAGAATAAAGTCCATGCCATCTTGACATCCTTTTCCACCGTGAAGTAAAATACCGATACGTACTGGTATTTACGGGGGGATGATCTTTTGGAGTCCCTGCTTTTTGCGAAACGAATGCCCAAGGACGCCCGTCAGAAATTGCTTTATGTGGCCCTGCGCCTGTTTACGGACAAGGGGTTTAAGGAGACCTCCATCCTGGAAATGGTGGAGGCGGCCCACGTTTCCAAAACGACGTTCTACAATTTTTTTCGCAGCAAAGAGGAATTGCTGGTCCAGCTGTTTGAACGGTTGGTCGACGAAGTGCTGGACGAGGTGAAAAAAGCCGCGGATCGGCAACAGAAGGTGTCCTACAAGGCCTTTTCCGGAATCCGCCGCTATATCGAGCTGTGCACCGATCGGGTGACGGTGGCGCGCCTGCTGTTGGTCGCCTCGGTGGGTGTCAGCCAAGAGGTGGAAGCGGTGAGGCGCAAAGCTCATCTCCGTTTTGCGGAACTGATTTACAGCATTGTGCGGGACGTGCTGTCCGGTACCGTTCCCGAGGAGGATCTGAAAATCGGAGCCCAAGCGATGGTGGGGGCGATCAACGAAGTGGTGATCCAGAACGTGATCACTTCGGAACAGGAAGTGGATCTCGACCGGTTGGCGCGGATGTTGAACCGGATGGTTGTGGGATCCTTCTCGGCCCTCGTGATGAAACAGCCCGCCAATTGAGCATCCCCCCGAAATGAACCGGTGCGATGGCAGGCTTCATCGGTTTGGAAATGTCGGAAGAAAGGGAAAATGCGCAGGTTTCCGCACGGGAGAAGGACGGCGACGGGCGGATGATGAGAAAAGGATGGTGAAAAGCGTTTTTCTCCGGTCGAAGGACCGGTTTGCCTCAAATTCATCACCCGAAAGGAGCGGGAAAATGGCCAATTATACGACAGCGGAAGTATTTCAGGAGATTGAAAAGCGGTTGAAGGAAAATCCGAAGCCGATCGAGGGAATGAAGGCCATCTACCAGTTTGATCTGTCCGGGGAGGACGGCGCCGTGTATCAACTCCATCTCGCGGACGGGGCGGCCAAAGTGGAGCAAGGGGAAGCGGCACCCGCCGATTGCACCATCCAGATGACCGCCGCCGATTTCAAAGACATGCTGCTCGGCAACCTGAATCCGACGGCGGCCTTCATGTCCGGCAAGCTGAAGGTGAAGGGGAACCTGGGACTGGCGATGAAACTGCAGAACGTATTGGGTCAATACGAACCTCCGCGGACGTGAGGACGACGGATTCGGCATTTTTTGATTTCTTCCACTCTCGGCAAAGCGTGAAGGGGAACAAACAGCCTCTCAAAAGACGGAAACTTCGGAACCCCCTGTGTTTCCGGAATAAAAATAAATTCGGAATGGTTGTGGGAGAAACCGTACGAGTTTACACCGACGGGAGGGTTTCGATGAAGCCCAAAAATCTGTTGGAGGCAGTGCAGCGAACCGTTGGGCGCTACCCCGACAAGCCGGCCCTCATGTGGAAAAGCGACGGGAAGTATCACAGCATGACCTATCGGGAGATGTGGCAACAGGTTCAGGATGCGGCCGCCGGGTTGGCCCGGTTGGGCATCGGAAGGGACGACAAGGTGGCCCTCATGTCGGAGAACAATCCCTGGTGGCCCATCACCGATTTGGCCATCCTGAGTCTGGGAGCGGTTACAGTTCCGGTCTACCCCACGCTGACTCCGGAGCAGGTGGCCTACATTCTGAAAAATGCCGAATGCAAAGCGATTGTCGTCGAAAATGAACATCAACTCAAGAAGGTGCGGGAAGGGGATGCGGAAGTTTCCAGCATCATCGTGATCCGTCCCGGGGACGGGTTTGCGCCCGGTGAAGGCATTCTCGACATGGCCGGTCTCCTGAAGGAGGGGAAATCCCATCCCCTGGAGGGGTGGGAGAAAGCCTTCGAGGAAATCGGACGGGACCGGATAGCGACGATCATCCACACATCGGGAACGACGGGGCCGCCCAAAGGGGTGATGCTCACCCACGGAAACTTCCTGTCCAACATGGAAGGCGTTCATTTCTGGGTGATCGAACTGAAACCCGAGGACGTCCTGCTCTCTTACCTTCCCTTATCCCATGTTTTCGAACGGATGGCCGGCCAATTTATGCCCCTGTATATCGGCACGACCATCGCCTACGCGGAGAGCATCGACAAGATCCAGGAGAACCTGCAGGAAGTGAAGCCGACGGTGATGACCAGCGTTCCCCGCCTCTTCGAAAAGGTGTATGAAAAGGTGCAGGAGCAAATCGAGTCGGGAACGCCCCTTCGGCGGAAAATTTTTGACTGGGCGGTCCGCGTCGGTATGAGGCGCTACGAGATTTATCTCAATGAATCCATCGACAAATTGCTCCTGGGGGATCCCATGCCTCCCGGCTTGCGCAGGCAGTGGAAACTGGCCAGGGCCCTCGTCTACAAAAAGGTGAAGGACGGTCTCGGCGGCCGCATCCGGGGCATGGTCTCGGGAGGAGCGCCCCTCAATCCGGAGATCGGGAAATTCTTCTGGGCCGTTGATGTTCCCATTTTGGAGGGTTACGGATTGACGGAGACGTCTCCGGTCATCGCCGCCAACCCGATGGTCCGTTCCAAGGTGGGAACCGTGGGCAAACCCCTGCCCAACGTGGAAGTGAAGATCGCCCCGGACGGGGAGATTCTGGTCCGCGGCCCCAGCGTGATGGTCGGCTACTACAAAAACGAAGAGGCGACCCGGGAGGCGATCTCCGAGGACGGCTGGTTCCACACGGGGGATCTGGGCGAACTGGACGAGGAGGGCTACCTGAAGATCGTCGACCGGAAGAAAAACATCCTGGTGCTTTCCACCGGGAAAAATGTGGCGCCGCAGCCGGTGGAGACGGCGATCAACGAAAGCCGCTACATCGAGATTTCGGCCCTAATCGGCAACAACCGCAAGTATGTCATCGTTCTGGTCGTTCCCCAGTTTGAAAACCTCCTGCCCTGGGCGAAGAAGAAGGGAATCGAGGGAGACCGGTCGGAAGTGGTCCGGCATCCCGAGGTTCAGCGGCTGATTCGGGAGGAAGTGGAAAGGGCCGTTCAAGGGTTTGCTCCCCACGAGCAGCCGAAAAAAGTGGTGATCATGGAACGGGAGTGGTCGGTGGAAACCGGCGAATTGACGCCGACCCTCAAGGTGCGGATGCGGGAGATCGAGAAGAAATATGCCGAACAGATCGAAAAAGCTTACAGCGAAGATGCCGGGGCGGCAAGAGAAGTGGCCGCAACGGCCGACTGAAAAGAGAACGGAGGGATGGAAGTGGGGGGAGAAAACTGTCGGCTTGAGATGCGGAAGCGGGTGGCGGTGATCACCATCGACCGGCCCCCGATGAACACCTTGAGCCGCGATACGCTCGCGGAAATCGGCACGATTTTGGACAAAATCGAGGGGGACGGGGAAGTCCGCGCCGTCGTTCTGACCGGGGCCGGGGAGAAGATGTTCTCCGCCGGGGCGGATGTGACGGAGTTTGCGGGCATGGCGGATCCCGAATCCGCCGAAGCCACCCTCAAGCGGATGCACGACCTGTTTAACCGGATCGAGCGCTTCCCCAAACCGATCATCGCCTGCCTCAACGGGCATGCCCTGGGCGGCGGAAACGAGCTGCAGATGGCCTGCCACCTGGCCGTCGCCGCCGACACCGCCGAGCTGGGACTGCCGGAGGTGCGCCTGGGGATCATGCCCGGTTACGGAGGGACCCAGCGGTTGGCCCGCCTGGTCGGCCGCCGGCGCGCCCTGGCGGTGATGTTGAGCGGGGAGCGCATTCCCGCCCAAACCGCCCTGGATTGGGGACTGGTCAACCGGGTGGTTCCCCGGGAGAAGGTCCTGGAGGAGGCGATAAAGTGGGCGGAGCAGCTGGCGGGAGGGCCGCCCCTCGCCATGAAGGGGATCCTGGATGCGGTCATCCGGGGGACCGATGCCGATCTGGAGCAGGGGCTGGCCATCGAGAGGGAAAACATGCTCTCGGTCATCCGGACGGAAGACGCCATCGAGGGCGTCACATCCTTCTTCCAGAAAAAGACCCCCAACTTCAAGGGGCGGTGATTGAGCCGTCTTTTACAGGGTTTGTCAAACGGAACGATATGGTGAAAAAGGAGTGCCTGAAACGGGGTGCTCCTTTATTATTGTGATAGCTTTAGTAATTCTATCATAATCGTTTATCGATATTTTAGTAGCTTTAACGTTTAAATTGGATTGCAATTTATAAAACAGGATTACAAGCTATTTCAAAAACATGATCTGCCAATGTAAAATGGAAGTATGAGTACGAGACATGAGCTGACAGACGAACAATGGGCTGTGATTGAGCCCCTGCTCCCCAAACCGAAACCAGGCCCCGGGCGTCCGCCCGCCG
>NZ_PVNE01000029.1 GCF_003001905.1 Planifilum fimeticola | reverse complement strand
AACGAAAATCATTTCGATCACCTATGAATCCATTCGACCATGAGGTAACATTTTCCTTCGGAATTTCCCGATCTAAGTTAGTCGACGGGGCACTAGATGGAACGGTGCAAGGCTTTTTCCCCGTGGGACCGGACAGGATCCTCCCTCCCGTAGGCCAGGGGAACGCCGGTCAGACGGGCGGTTTCCGGGTCGAGGGCGACGAGGTCCTCGCGGTTTATGTCGGAGATGGCTTTTTTTCCAAGGCAGATGACCGCCAGTTTCATCTCTTCCACCGATGCCTTGAGCAGATTGGCGACGTATTGGGAGGACATTTCCACGTCAAACCGCTCGGCGACCGATCCGCCGGACCAGATCAGCTGAGTCAGGGGTTCCCAGGGGAGGACCTTCGTGATCTGGGTGTGAATCGCGGCCAACAGGGCGGCGGTTCCCAGGGCGACGGCATCGGCCCCGAGAGCGAGGGCCTTCAGATAGTCCCCGGGGGTATACAGCCCGCCGGAGGCGATCAGGCTGACTCGTTGCCTGGCACGGCGCTTTTCCAGGTGTTCAACGGCGCGGCACAGCCCCCGGATGGTCGGCAGGCCGAAATCATCCTGGAGGATGGTGGCCGTTTCCCCCGTTCCCGCCTGGGCGCCGTCGATGGTGATCACATCGACCCCCGCATCAAGGGCCCGGTCGATATCCTCCTCCACCCGGGAGGGGAGGATCTTCACCCCGATCGGTACGCCGCCGGTTTCGATCCGCAGCTTTTCCACCAACTCCGCCCAGTCGTCGGGATGTTCCACCCCCGGAACGCGGGAGCGAATCCGCGCCTCTTCATCCGGATTCAATCCCATCAGATGGCGCAGGCGTTTGGTGAGCCGCCGCGAGGGGATCACCTGGGAAGAACCGGCGTCTCCTCCCCCGCCCACGGCGATTTCCACCATGTCCGCCTGTTTCAGTTCCTCCGATGTTTTGGCCCAGGGAGCGCGACTGTATTGCAGGATCAGTTTGTCGGCCGCTTTGCGCTCTTCCGGAAGCAGCGGTCCCTGTCCGGTGTTGGTCGCGGTTCCGGCCAGGGAGGCTCCTTTGGCCAGGGCGATTTTGACGGGTTCCGTCAGGGGAACACCCGCCCCCATGCCGCTGATCAATAACGGAATCTCCAGCCGCAAGGGCCGTTTCGCCTGCGGGCCGATCACCGTCCGGGTGTCCACCTTGTGGGTTTCGCGGGTGGTGAGGGTGGCCAGTTGGGCTGGCAGGAAGATCAATCCCTCAAAACCGGCCAATTTTTTGGGAGTGCCCAGGGGACGGGACAAAATTTCCCCGTATTCCGCCCGCAGACCTCCTTCGGCGATCTTCAGGGGTTTGAACCGGCGGACAGAGGAGACGAATTCCCACATGTTTTTCGCGTAGGATTCGGTGAGGAGCAGGCGGAGGACGAACCCCGTCACTCCTTTGAGGATCGGCCGGTACAGGAAAACCAGAAAGACTCCGGCGGCCAGGGCGACGAGAAGCGCGGCGAGCAGGGCCGAAACAAACACATCCATGCTTTCTCCGTCCTTTTTTGGTCTCTGGCTGTTTCGATCCTAGTTTTTCGCTTTTTGCGGGAAAAGATGAATTCCTCAAGTTTTTTCGGGGGAAGGGGATGATAAAGGGGAAGAAAAGGTGGGGATGGGAGGGATGGAGGTGACCTTCGTCTGGATGACGGCGGGCGTCGCCGCCGCCGCTTTGATCGTTGCCGCGGCCGTCCTGCTTCTGGTCCGGCCGACCATCGAAAAACTGGTGGACACGGGGTTGGCCCTGACGGAAACGGAGACCTACTACAGAAACATCATGACGATGGTTTCCCTCTTCCAGCGCATCGATCCCCAAATCCTGGTGGAGAACAGCCTGAGGGCCGACAGCGGAAAAATCCTGAAGCGTCCCTTGGGAAGCCCCAAGAAATTCCCCCATTTTGAAGGAATCATGTTTCTTCCCTGCCAGATGGACCGGCTGCCCCTGAAGGATGCGGAAAAGGTGGATACCCGGACGGTGATCGGTCCGAGGGCCAGGCGACCGCTGGAGCTTAAGATCCCGCTCATCATAAGCGGGATGGCGTACGGTTTGGCCTTGTCCGAAAAGGTGAAGTTGGCCTTGGTCAAGGCGGCCAACATGGCAGGGACGGCCGCCAACTCCGGCGAAGGTCCCGTTCTCCCCGAGGAGCTCCGGGAGGCGAACAAGTACATCATCCAGTACAGCCGGGCCGACTGGGCCAAAGATCCCGAGATCCTGAAACAGGCGGACATGATCGAGATCCACATCGGGCAGGGCTCATCGGCGGGGGCGCCCAGTCAGGTTCCCGCCAAGCACCTGCGGGGAAAGGCGGCCCGGCTGATGGGGGTGGCGCCCGACGGGGAAGCGGAGATCCGCTCCCGGTTTCCGGGGGTGTCCCGGAAGGGCGATTGGCGCCGGTTGGTCCAGGAGCTGCGCTCCCTCACCAAGGGGGTTCCCATCGGGATGAAACTGGCCATCGGCCGCGTGGAGGAGGACTTGGACATCGCTTTGTACGCCGGGGTGGACTTCATCACGCTGGACGGGGCCCAAGCGGCCACCAAGGGAACTCCACCCATCCTCCAGGATGATGTCGGGCTGCCGACGGTGATCGGCTTGTGCCGTGCGGTGGAGTATCTGGAGAAACGGAAGAAGCGGGACCGGGTGAGCCTGATCGTCTCCGGCGGGATTCACACGCCCGGGGAGTGCCTCAAGGCCTTGGCCTTGGGGGCGGATGCGGTCGCCCTCGGCTCTCCCCTCCTGTTCGCCTCCAGCCATACTCAGGGTTCCCAAAAGGTGTTGCCCTGGGAACCGCCGACCGAATTGGCCTTTTACACCGGGGAAAAGAAAGAGCTGTACGATCCGGATGAGGGGGCCGTCTTCGCCGCCCGGTTCCTGCGGTCGACGGTGGAGGAGATGAAGCTGGCCGCCGCCGCCCTGGGCAAAACCTCTTTGCAGGAGGTGGGGAGGGAGGATCTGGTCGCCCTCGATCCCGTCTCGGCGCAAATTACGGGATTGCCGCTCATGTGAACGCTGGTCAGCCTCTTATTCCGGGGCGTTTTTTCCCGTGGTCCCGGGATTTTTTCGATTCCTCCGAGCGCTGAACCAGTGCGATCCCCGTCAGCACGAGGATGCATCCGGCGACCGTCTCCCAGGTGATCGGTTCGTTCATCTGAAGCCAGTCGAACAGCAGGGCGAAGACGGGGACGAGCAGCACGGAGACGGCGGTCTTTCCGGCCGGAAGGCGGGAGAGGGTGTAAAACCACGCGAAAAAGCTGAAGGCCGAGGCCAAGATCCCGGTAAATAGGATGAGGGCAATCAATTCCGGCGTCCACCGCTCCGGAAGCGGAGACGGTTCGAAGAGGAGGGTCAATAGGAACAAACCGACGGCCCCGAAAAACATCTGAATTCCCGTGACCGCCAACATGTCGTACTTGGAAAACCGGGCTTTGGTCAGCACATTGCTGGCGGCCCAGGAGATGGAGCCCAGGAGAACCAGAAAGGCGCCGGACAGATCCTGGCCCGAAGCCGCCGAGGGGCCGGCGATCAGGGCGAGCCCTCCCAGGCCGGCCGCCAAACCCGCTCCCTTTTGAACCGTCAAGGGTTCACCCAGGAACCGATGGGCGAGGAGCATCGTCCACATGGGCATCGTGTAGGCGATCAGCGCGGCGGTTCCTGCCGACACGTCCCGCATGCCGACCATCCAGAAGGAAAAGGTGGCGGTGGTCATTAAGAGCCCCAGCAGGATCAGGGCGGGCAGGTCCTTGACGGCGACGGTCGCGTTTTTTTTCAGCAAGATAAGTCCGATGAGGATGAGGGAGCCGAGGCCGAAGCGAAAAACGGAAAATGAAAAGGGGCCCATGTAATGGAGTCCGAGCTTTTGGGCCACCCACGTATATCCCCAGATGACTGTCACCGCAAGGAGCATCAGATACGATCCCTTGTTTTTCGCGGTCATGGGCGGACATCCTTTCCGACGTTTTGAAAAAGACGGAAACATTCGGAGAGGGGTGTTCCCGCAGTTTCGCCCTATTCCTTTGGCGAAACAAGGGAACACCCCTCGCTTGATTCATCTGAAGAATACGGCGCTATTGAGCTTGTACAAGGGATGAAAATCTATGCGTCAAGCCGCGTCTTCGGTTGCGGCCGACTTCCGGTTTTTCATGGATCCTGCGGCCAGGACGCCGGCGATGATCAGGACGATGATTCCCCATTTCAACAGAGGTTCATCCATCCATTGCTGAAGCAGTTTTTCGTCGGTGATCATCTTGGCGGAGGTCCAAGCGAGCACTCCCCCGCCGAGATATATGATGACCGGAAAGCGGTCGACCAGTTTGATGAACAGCCTGCTTCCCCACACGATGATCGGCACGCTGATCAAAAGGCCCAGGATGACCAGAATGAAATTCCCGTGGGCCGCGCCGGCGACCGCCAGTACGTTGTCGAGGCTCATCACCGTGTCGGCGATGATGATGGTGCGGATGGCCGATCCGAGGGTGGTACCGGCCTGAACCGAGTCGTGCTCTCCCTTTTTCTCCACGAGAAGTTTATAGGCGATCCAGATGAGGAGTATGCCGCCGATCAGCAGAAGGCCGGGGATTTTCAAAATCCAGACGACGAAGATGGTTGCGAGGGAACGGACGGCGATTGCCCCTGCTGTTCCCCAGAGGATGGCCTGCTTCTGTTGTTGCTTCGGCAGGTTCCGGGCGGCCATTCCAATGACGATCGCATTGTCCCCTGCCAGGACCAGATCGATGATGACGATGGAGAAGAGTGCGATGAGAAAATCCAACGAGAACCATTCCATTTGACCATAACACTCCTTTTGATTCGGCGGATTGACCCGGATCCACAAAATAAATAAAGACCTTCACTACCAAGAGTAAAGGTCTTGCCAACAACGGGTTTCCGTTGCCAACAAAGCCGGGGACAAAGGTCCCGAACTGACGACTTTGTTTGTACGGCTACTCCCCTTAGAAATTATGACATTGTCATCCTTTACTATCATATTATGAAAGGGACGATAGATCTGTCAAGACATTTTTTTTCGGGCATGCGCTGGAAAGGTCGAAAGTTCCGTGAGAAATTCCTTTAACGGAAGCAGGGCGGGGCTCGGAGGTGCCCCGCCCCAAAAGGGAACCTTTTTCGTCAACGGTAAAGGCGGGCTCCCGTTTCGCGGAACTCTTTGGCCTTTTCCTTCAAGCCGGTTTCCACGGCTTCTTCGAGGGTGAGCCCCTTTTTCGCGGCGTATTCCCGGAGGTCCTGCGAGATGCGCATGCTGCAGAACTTGGGGCCGCACATGGAGCAGAAGTGGGCGGTTTTCGCCGGTTCCGCCGGCAGGGTTTCATCGTGATAGGCCCTGGCTCTTTCCGGATCGAGGGACAGATTGAATTGGTCCGTCCAGCGGAATTCAAAACGGGCTTTGGACAAGGCGTCGTCGCGAAGCTGGGCGCCGGGATGCCCCTTGGCCAGATCCGCGGCATGAGCGGCGATTTTGTAGGCGATGACCCCTTCCTTCACATCTTCCTTGTTGGGCAGCCCGAGGTGTTCCTTCGGCGTGACGTAACAGAGCATGGCGGTGCCGTACCAGCCGATCATCGCCGCGCCGATGGCGGAGGTGATGTGGTCGTAACCCGGGGCGATGTCCGTGGTGAGGGGGCCGAGGGTGTAGAAGGGCGCTTCGTGGCAGATTTTTTGCTGAATCTCCACATTTTCCCGGATTTTGTGCATCGGAATGTGGCCGGGGCCCTCGACCATCACCTGCACGTCATGTTCCCAGGCGATCTTCGTCAACTCGCCGAGGGTTTTCAGTTCGGCAAACTGCGCTTCGTCGTTGGCGTCGGCGATGGAACCGGGCCTCAGCCCGTCCCCAAGGGAGACGGCGATGTCGTATGTCCGCAGGATTTCGCAGATTTCCCGGAAATGGGTATAAAGGAAATTTTCCTGGTGGTGCGCCAGACACCAGGCGGCCATGATGGACCCGCCCCGGGAGACGATTCCGGTCACCCGGTTGGCGGTCAGGGGGATGTACCGGAGCAGGACGCCGGCGTGGATGGTGAAGTAATCCACGCCCTGTTCCGCCTGTTCGATCAGGGTGTCCCGATAAACTTCCCAGGTCAGCTCCTCCGGTTTGCCGTCCACCTTTTCCAGAGCCTGATAAATGGGGACGGTCCCCACGGGCACCGGAGAGTTGCGGATGATCCACTCCCGGGTGGTGTGGATGTTTTTGCCCGTCGACAGATCCATGACGGTGTCGGCGCCCCAGAAGGTGGCCCACCGCATTTTTTCCACTTCTTCCTCGATGGAGGAGGAGACGGCGGAGTTGCCGATGTTGGCGTTGATCTTGACGAGGAAATTTTTGCCGATAATCATCGGTTCGCTTTCGGGGTGGTTGATGTTGGCCGGAATGATTGCCCGTCCCCGGGCCACCTCCTCCCGGACAAATTCGGGGCTGACGTTCTCCCGGATGGCCACGAATTCCATCTCCGGCGTGATGATCCCCCGGCGGGCGTAATGCATCTGCGTCACCGCCCGTCCCGGCTTGGCGCGGAGCGGGCGACGCTTGAGTCCGGGGTACGGTTGAGAGGGACTTACGGACTTCGAAGAATACCCGTCGTCAATCGGTTGCGGTTGCCTTCCCTCGTATTCCTCCACATCCCCGCGCATTTCGATCCACCGGCGCCGAAGGGGGGGAAGCCCCTTCCGGACATCGGTCTCCACTTCCGGGTCGGTCCAGGGACCGCTGGTGTCGTACACGCGGACCGGGGGATTTTCCCTTTCGCCGAACCGGCCGGTGGTGGGGGAAAGCCGGATTTCACGCATGGGGACGCGGATGTCCGGCCGGGACCCCTGGACGTACACCTTCTTGCTCGCCGGGAAGCTGAATTCTCTGGCCATACCTTCTCCTCCTTCTGCTTGAATGGTTTGAGCGCACACCAACGGAAGGGGCTTGAAAGCCGGATGCTCCTTCCCAGAGGGGAGAAGGCGGTCCATCGGGTTTGGTTCCGAAGGAAAAAGGGTCGATTTTTTTGTTCTTAAAAGAACGGAAACCGCGTCGTGTCCCGCGAAGCAAAGGTCAATAAAAAACCGCATACCCGCAGGGTATACGGCGGCGGAACCCGCATCTCGCCCCTGAACAGGGGGTGCGAGTCCCCTTGGCTCCATCCCTACGCTGGCATTACCCAGATCAGGTTAAACGGTCGGCGGCAGATCTCCCGCCCTCTCAGCCTGGCTTTCCCCAAGCTCCCGTTGATATGCAGTTGCTCGCTTCGAAGGTAACATATTCTCCGCGCAGGGTCAATCGGCCAAAACCTCCTCTATCGACCATAAAAAAATTGAAAGCGCGAAAAAGAGATTTAACAGTGCGAATTTTGGACAAATGCGGAGAAAGACGGCTTTATCCGATGAATCAAGAGATTGGAAAAGCCCCTTCTTTCTGTCCGGGTTTTCGGGTATGCTTAAAGATAGGTGTATCGGAATGAAAGGATGGAAATTCCTTGCGGATTGAGTGGTCTCATCTCAACAAAGTCTATACCTCCCAAAACCGTCCCCGGGCACGCCGGATCGGACTTCTCGATTTTACCGCCGCCGCGAGGAAAGGCATCACTGCGGTTCTCGGCCCCGAAGGTTCCGGGAAAAGCACGCTGTTGCAGCTGACGGCCGGACTTCTGGTTCCTGACGACGGGCGAATCACCTACCAGGTGACGGAAGGGGAGACCGTGATCTGGTCCAAGGGGCGCGCGGCCGCCGTGGGAACCTCCGCCCTGGGAAGTCTGAAATCCCGGATTACATACATCCCGCCCATGCGCCGGATGAACAAGTCCATCTCTTTAGAAAAGTATCTGTTGTACCATGCCCAGCTCGGCCAAATGCCCTACCCGAGGAGGCGCGTCGCCGAGCTGATCGCCGAATGGGGATTGGCCGCCGTCCGGCGCGTCCCCCTCTCCGCCATTCCGGGGGAGATGATGAAGCGGGTGATGCTGGTCGAGATGTTGCTCCGGGATCCTTTGATCGCGCTGTTGGACGAACCCACGGCGGGACTGGACCAATGGGGAAAAAGGCTTCTCTGGCGGGAGTTGCGCCGTCTTGCGCCTCACCGGATCATCCTGATCGCCACCCGGGATCTCCGATGGGCGGAATGCGCAGACGATCTGCTGTTGATGGAGTCGGGTTCCTGTCGCCGGTTGGGACCCAAAAAATTGTTGACCGCCAACGTGCCGGAGGGGACGGTGGCTGCTTGGTACGAAATGATGCAGACTTTTTCCAATCATCGTTCCCGTCCCCGTCGGGGGACCTTTATCGCCGATCGACGGGAAAAGGGGTACTGATCGGATCGCTTCCTCAACGCGGAAGACCCGGCTTCAAGGGGCATGAAGAAAAACATTCCGACCTTGACCATGAGTTCAACAAACCAGCACAACCCGTGCTGGTTTTTCTTTGGAAAAATAAAACCAAATGACCACGGATTCAAACAAATTTCAATTGAAACGATCATAAACAATCAAATATAATCAAAGTAGGTCATCCTGGAGGGGGGGAGGATATATTTTCGCTGAGGAACGGCAGAGGCGCATGATGGAGTACATCTACGAGCGCAAGCGAGCCACCGTGGCGGAATTGAGCGAAGTCTTCCGGGTGTCCGAAGCGACGGTTCGGCGGGATCTGAAGGAATTGGAGGAGGCCAATCGGATCCGGCGAACCCACGGGGGAGCCATTCCCCGGGAGCGGGTGGGTTTCGAACCCAGCATCCAGGAGAAAAAGGATCAGTTCGCCAAGGAAAAACAGCGCATCGCTGAAAAAGCCGTCGAACTGATCCGGGACGGGGAAACGATCCTGCTGGATTCGGGAACCACCACCCATCAACTGGCCCGAATGCTCGGCCGGTTTTCCCGTCTGACCGTCGTGACGAATTCCAACAGCATCCTTCAGGAATTGCAGGGGATGGAGCATCTGGAGCTGATCAGCACCGGCGGCATGGTGCGCCGGGGAATCGAGTCGATGGTGGGGCCGATTGCGGAACAAACCCTGGGAATGATCAAGGTGGACAAAACGTTTTTGGGAACCAACGCCCTGGACCCGGAGGAGGGAATCAGCACGCCCCACCTGTTGGAAGCCCAGGTGAAGAAAGCGATGATTCGCGCGGCGAAGGAAGTGATTCTGCTCTGCGACCGCAGCAAGATCAACCGGGTTTCCTTCGCCAAGGTGGCTCCGCTGTCCTCGGTGAATGTTCTGATCACGGACCAGAAGGCGCCCTCTGATATTCTCGAGCGGATCCAGGAACAGCATGTCCAAGTCATTCGCGCGTGAAAAGGAGTCGGCAGCATGTGCAAAATTGTAACCGTTACCCTCAATCCCGCCGTGGACAAGACGATCCACCTTCCCCGGCTCCGGCCGGGAGATCTGAACCGGGCGGGGCGAGTGCGTCGGGATCCCGGCGGAAAAGGAATCAACGTAGCCCGCGCCCTGAAGCAGTGGGGTGAAAACCCCCTGGCCATCGGATGGGCGGGAGGGTACCCCGGCCGGTGGATCCTGGAGCGGTTGGAGGAATGGGGGATTGAACATCGCTTCGTCGAATTGGAGGCGGAAACCCGAACCAACCTGAAGATCGTCGAGGAAGAGGCCGATCGGGTAACGGACATCAACGAGCCGGGAAATCCCATCGACGAGGAGGCGATCAAGCGCTTTTTGAAGGTGTACGACGCCGCGATAGAGCGGGCGGAGATCGCGGTGTTGTCCGGAAGCCTTCCTCCGGGAGTTCCGTCGGACTTTTACGGAACCTTGATCGACCGGGCCAAGCGCCGCGCGGTGAAGGTGTATCTGGACGCCGACGGGGCTGCCCTGAGCGAAGGAATCCGGCGCGGCCCCTATGCGGTCAAGCCCAATCTGGCGGAGTTGGAGAGGCATGTCGGCCGTCCCCTGAACGATGAGGACGATCGGTTTATGGCGGCGAAAGGGCTGCTGGATCGGGGGGTTCGACTGGTCGCCCTGTCGATGGGGGGCGAGGGAGCGTGGTTTTTCACCGACGGAAAGGCCATCCGGGCCCAGGCCCCCCGGGTGTCGGTCTCCAGTACGGTGGGAGCGGGGGATGCGATGGTGGCGGCGCTGGTGATGGGGCAGCTGCGGAAGTGGCCCCTGGACGAGGTGATCCGCTTTGTCGTGGCCGCCGCATCCGCCGCGGCCTCCAAAGAGGGAACCCAGTTCGCCACCCTGGAGGAAACCCGTTCACTTATGGATCAAGTGAAGTTGTCCTGTCGGTCGATGATCTCCTGCTTAGGGGAAAGGGGGCAGTGAAATGAAAAAATTGGTGGCTGTCACCGGTTGCCCGACCGGAATCGCCCATACCTACATGGCCGCGGAGTCCCTTTCGCGGGCGGCGGAGAAGCTGGGGGTCAGCATCAAGGTGGAAACCCGGGGGGCATCCGGTGTGGAAAACCGGCTGACCCAAGAGGAGATCCGGGAAGCTCACGCCGTGATCCTCTCGTCGGACGTCGATGCGGAGGAGGACCGTTTTCAGGGAAAAACCGTAATCCGCTCCTCCCTGGGGGATGCGATCAAAAACGCGGAGCGCCTGATCGAAGAAGCCCTGTCCAAGCCGTCCTCCTCCTACGAAGAACAGGTGAAGGCCGTGAAACAGGAGCGCGAGCAAAAGCGGAGCGGTCCCTACAAACATCTGATGAACGGCGTTTCCTTTATGATCCCCCTGGTGGTGGCGGGAGGGCTGATCATTGCGCTGTCCTTTACCTTCGGCATCCATGCCGCGGAGGTGGAAGGGTCCCTTGCCGCCAATTTGATGAAGATCGGCGGGGAGAGCGCCTTCGCCCTGATGGTGCCGGTTCTCGCGGGATTTATCGCCTATTCCATCGCAGACAAGGCGGGATTGGCGCCGGGGCTGGTCGGAGGAATGCTGGCGTCCAGTACCGGTTCCGGTTTTCTGGGAGGAATTGTCGCCGGATTTTTGGCGGGATATGTGGCAAAGTGGATGAAGGAGAAGATTCGTCTTCCAAAATCCCTGGAAGGATTGAAGCCGATCCTTCTGATCCCCTTTCTGGCCACCCTCATCGTGGGCCTGCTGATGATCTACGTCATCGGAGCGCCGGTAAAGGGCGTGATGGATTCCCTGACGGCATGGCTTCAATCCCTGGGCACGGCCAATGCGGCCCTGATGGGCCTTTTGCTCGGGGCGATGATGGCCTTTGATATGGGAGGACCGGTAAACAAGGCGGCTTACACCTTCGGCGTCGGCCTCTTGGGGAATGAGATCTACGGCCCGATGGCCGCGGTGATGGCCGCCGGGATGACGCCTCCCCTGGGCTTGTGGCTGGCCACCCGGATCGCCCGTCGGAAGTTCACCTGGGAGGAGCGGGAAGCCGGTAAGGCGGCGGGAATTCTCGGGTTGTCCTTTATCACGGAGGGGGCGATTCCCTTTGCGGCGGCGGATCCTTTACGGGTCATCCCCTCCATCGTCGTCGGATCCGCCGTCACCGGAGCGCTGGCGATGGGGCTCGGATGTACCCTGCGCGCTCCGCACGGCGGGATCTTCGTGTTGCCCATCCCGCACGCGGTGGGGAATCTCGCGGGCTTCCTACTGGCCATCGCCGCGGGTACGGTGGTGACGGCCCTTCTCGTCTCCCTGCTGAAGAAAAATGTTGTCGCACAGGAGGTTGGAGATGGAGATCAATGACCTGATCCGATCGGAATGGATACGGCTGGACATGGAAGGTGAATCGAGGGAGCAAGTGATTCGCGCCTTGGCCGGGATCCTGGACGGAAGCGGGATCTTGAGCGACATGGAGCAGTATCTGGCGGACGTCTTCGACAGGGAAAAGATGGGGTCGACCGCGATCGGCTTCGGTGTGGCCATTCCCCACGGCAAATCCGCGGGGGTGAAAGAGCCGGCCGTCGCCTTCGCCCGCCTGTCGCGGCCGATTCGCTGGGAACCGGAAAAGGATGAACAGGCGCGGTTGGTCTTTTTGATCGCCGTTCCCAAGGAAAAGGAAGGAAATGAACATTTGCAGATCCTGGCGGCCCTTTCCCGAAAGCTGATCGACGAATCGTTCCGTCAGCGGCTGATGGAGCTTTCTTCCCCGGAAGAAGTGGTTCAGGCGTTGCAAAACGGATCGTAACCCCGTAACATTCAGTCATGAACGTCCAAAGTACAGCGATTGAAGGGGTGTCATGAGGATGGAACATTTCAGCGGTGTGGGTGCCGCACCCGGCTTGGCCCTGGGACGCGCGGTTCACTGGAGGAAGGTTCGCCCCCGCGTCGAGGAGAGGCCGGTGGAGGAACCGGAGCAGGAGATCGCCCGCCTGGAACAGGCGGTAGAACGGACGAAGGAACAGATCGGACGGTTGCGCCAGGCGACGGTGGAGCGCATGGGAGAAGCGGAGGCGGCCATTTTCGACGCTCACCTGGCTTTCCTGGACGATCCCGCCTATGTGGGCGAGATGAAAAACCGCATCCGCGATCAGAAGAAAAACGCTGAAGCCGTATGCGCATCGGTGACGGACGAAATGCAGGCCATGCTGTCCTCCCTTCCCGATGAGTACATGCAGGCCCGCGCCGATGACATCCGGGATGTCGGCGACCGTCTGCTGCTGAACCTTTCCGGCGAGGAGCCCTTCGATCCGTCCCTGATCGAGCCGGGAAGCGTCGTGGTGGCGGAAGAGCTGGCTCCCTCCGACACGGCGCAATTTCCCGCGGGGATCGCGGCGATGGTGACGGCCAGGGGGAGCCGGACGGCCCACGCCGCCATCATGGCCCGAACCCTGGGGATTCCTGCGGTGTTGGGCTTGGGACGGACCATCGAGCAGATCCAGGAGGGAGACCTGCTCATCGTCGACGGGGAGGCGGGCCAGGTGACGCTTCGCCCCGATCCGGACACCGAGCGCAAAGCCCGCGAGCAGATCGAAGAGCAGGAAAAGCGGCGGATCGAAGCCGTGAAAAGGGCCGGCGAGGATGCCGTAACGTCGGACGGCCAGCGGATCGAAGTCTTCGCCAACATCGGCAACCTGCAGGATGTGGAGCCCGCCCTCAAGAACGGGGCGGAGGGCATCGGCCTGTTTCGCACGGAGTTTCTCTATCTGGAAAGCCGCGATTGGCCCGGCGAGGAGGAGCAATATGCGGCCTATCGCCGGGTGCTGGAGGCCTTCGGAAAGCGGCCGGTGATCATCCGCACCCTGGACATCGGCGGGGACAAGGATCTTCCCTACGCCGATTTTCCTGAGGAAGAGAATCCCTTCCTGGGCCATCGGGCGATCCGGTTCTGCCTCGATCGGCGAGACATCTTCAAGACCCAGCTCCGGGCCCTTCTCCGGGCGGGGGTGCACGGCAACCTGTGGATCATGTTCCCGATGGTGTCCAGCGTGTCGGAGGTCCGGGAAGCCAAGGCGTTGCTTGCGGAGTGCCGGGAGGAGCTGAAACGGGAAGGGATTCCCGCGGCCGAGAACATCTCCGTCGGCATCATGGTGGAAGTGCCGGCGGCGGCGGCGATCGCCGACATCCTGGCGCGGGAAGTGGATTTCATGAGCATCGGCACCAACGATCTGATTCAATACACCTTGGCCGCCGACCGGGGGAACGAACGGGTGGCCCATCTGTATGACGCCGCGCACCCCGCCGTCCTCCGCCTCATCCGGCAAACCTGTGATGCGGCCCGGAAGGCGGGCATCCCGGTCGGCATGTGCGGCGAATTGGCGGGAGATTCCCGGATGACGGAGTTGCTGGTGGGATTGGGACTAAGCGAGCTTTCTATGAGCGCCGGCGCCATTCCGGAAGTGAAGGAGCGGGTTCGCTCCGTCGACACCTCCGCCGCCCGGGCGCTGGCGGACCGGGCCCTGCAGGAAGCGGATCCGGAAGGAGTTCGCCGGCTGATTCAAGAAGGATGACCGGTAACAGACCGGCTTTCTCTTGACTCCGGTTGAGTACGATTTTTTGCGGGAAGCGATGTCCCGCAGGTCACTGTTAAGACTGCTGATAGGGGTAACAGGTCAGCAGTCTTTTTTTGTCGAAGTAAAAGACAAAATATTATCAATTGAAGGGTTGGTTTGATGAAAAAGAGGAGGAAAAATGAAATGGATATCAATTTATCGGAATATGAAGATCCGATTCTTTATGATCTGGAAAACCCGTCTTCAAGCGAGCTTCCCTTTCTCTTGGATCTTGCTGAAAAGTATGTAAAAAAAGGAGAAAAAATTTTGGAACTGGGCTGTGGAACTGGGAGAATTACCATTCCCATGGCAGAGGCAGGGTATTCCTTGATCGCTGTCGATATACATGAGGAAATGCTCAACAGAGCAAAAGAAAAAATGTCACCCTGTCATTCAATTGATTGGCATTTGCAAGATTGTCGCCAATTACACTTGGATGTGAGAGTACCTTTTGTTTTTATGACCGGACATGTTTTCCAACATTTTCTAACCAATGAAGAACAGGATCAAGCGTTGCAATCAGTATACCGGTGTTTAAAAGATCATGGGGTTTTCGTTTTTGATACGCGTTTTCCTTCCTTTGGGGAACACGCATTGTCAGATCATGAAACATTCTGGCGCACTGTGATTGATGCACAGGGGAGAACAGTACAAATCTATACTAAGGAACAATATGATCCAATTAAACAAATTGAGCATTGCAAAGTGATTCGACGTTTTTTCGATGCAGGACGGTTCGTTGAGGAAAAGGAAAGTTTTATCGATCTTCGCTATACATATCCGCAAGAGATGAAACACCTTTTGGATAAAAATGGATTTACATTGCTTCGCATTTGTGACGGTTGGAAAGATCGGCCAATGACCCAGTACACTGAGTCTATGGTAGTGATTTGCAAAAAGGAGAACAGCAACGTGTAAACCCAGTGGAAAAGCTGCTGGATATGTCCATTCGTTCAACTGATCACGAATCAAAACGATGTGATTTAAGTCTACGCATCGAAAAGCGCCTGAGGGTTCCCGACCGGCCCGTCACGTTGAAAACAGCGTCAAGGGGAAGAAAAGCCGCGTTGAGGGCCTCTTTAAAAACAACAAGTAAAACAGGGGAATCCCTTATAGGGGATTCCCCTGACATCTGCACTTGAAGGCACTTAATCTTTCTGCTCGATCATCTCCACCCGGTTGCCGAAGGGATCCCGGAACTCGAAGCGGTCGTATCCCGGAATCGGGATCGATTCCAGCACGGAGATGCCGTGTTCCGCGAGCTTCTTTCGCCAGCCGGCCAGATCGGTCACTTGATAGGCCAGGTGGGCTTTGGTTTTGCGCCGGTCCACGCCGTCCTCCGTGCCCACATGCACTTCCCGGTCGCCGACCTGAAGCCAGAAGCCCCCTCTTGCCCGGAGAGAAGCGGGCTTTTCGATTTCGGTGAGGCCGAGGACGCCGCAGTAAAATTCCCTCGCCTGCTCTTCCGCTCCCCGAGGAATGGTGATTTGCGCGTGGTGCAAACCGACAATCCGCACGGTGATCCCTCCCGGAAAAGGATTTGTCGAAAAAAAGGCCCGCTTGGATAGCGGGCCTTTCGGATGGGCGGATCAGACGGTCACTTCCTCCTTGTCGTTCAGGATCTGGCGGAGAACCGTCTGCAGAATGCCGCCGTTCCGGTAGTATTCGATGTCCACTTGGCTGTCGAGGCGGAGAATGGTGTCAAATTCGACGGTGGAACCATCCTTTTTGGTGGCCCGAACCTTGATCCGCTGTCCGGGTCGGATTTCATCGTGAAGGTCGAGGATGTCAAAGGACTCTTCGCCCGTCAGGCCGAGGGACTTCCAGCTTTGGCCGTCCGCGAACTGCAGGGGCAGGACGCCCATACCCACCAGATTGCTCCGGTGGATCCGCTCGAAGCTCTCGGCGATGACCGCCTTGACGCCGAGGAGGTTGGTCCCTTTGGCCGCCCAGTCGCGGGAGCTTCCGGTTCCGTACTCCTTGCCGGCGAGGACGACGAGGGGCGTGTTCTCCTGTTGATACTTCATCGCCGCGTCGTAGATGGTCATCGTCTCACCGGTGGGCACATACTTGGTGTAGCCGCCCTCCACGCCGGGAACCATCGCGTTGCGGATGCGGATGTTGGCAAAGGTGCCGCGGGTCATGACGCGGTCGTTTCCGCGCCGGGAACCGTAGGAGTTGAAATCCTTCGGCTTCACCCCGTTTTCCTGCAGGTACTTGCCGGCGGGGCTGTCCGGCGCGATGCTTCCGGCCGGGGAGATATGGTCCGTGGTGACGGAATCGCCCAGCAGGGCCAGAGCCCGGGCTCCGTGAATCTCCTCGATCGGATCCACTTCCGCCGACAGGTTGACGAAGAAGGGCGGTTCCTGGATGTAGGTGGATTTTTCGTCCCAGTCGTACAGGTCGCCCTTCGGAGTGGGCATGTTGTTCCACCGCTCGTTGGCGTCGAAGACGCGGGCGTATTGCCTCCGGAATTGATCCGGGTTCATCGCTTCCTTCATCACCTGGATGATTTCCTCGGCCGAGGGCCAGATATCCTTCAGATAGACGGGCTGGCCGTCGGATCCGGTGCCGATCGGGTCTTTCTCCAGGTCGATGTCCACCGTGCCGGCCAGGGCGTAAACGATCACCAGCGGAGGGGAAGCCAGGTAGTTGGCCTTCACCAGCGGGTGGATCCGGCCTTCGAAGTTCCGGTTTCCGCTCAATACCGAGGCGACGGTGAGATCGTTCTCTTCAATCGCTTTGGCCACATCCTCCGGCAAGGGACCGCTGTTTCCGATACAGGTGGCGCACCCGTAACCGGCCACGGTGAAGCCCAATTTCCCCAGAGGTTCGGTCAGGCCGGCGGTCTCCAGGTATTCGGTGACCACTTTGGAACCGGGGGTCAGGCTGGTTTTGACGTAGGCCGGAACGGACAGGCCCTTTTCCACCGCTTTTTTGGCGACGAGACCGGCCCCCAGCATCACGCTCGGGTTGGAGGTGTTGGTGCAGCTGGTAATCGCCGCAATGACGACGGAACCGTTTTTCAGTTCGTAGGAAGTGCCGTCCGCCCGCTTGACGCTCACGGATTTGGCCGCTTCCTCCTCGGACAGCCCGAATCCGCCCTGATCGATGGGTTTTCTCAGGGTTTCGTTCCAGGCTTCCTTCATGTCCTTCAGTTCGATCCGGTCCTGAGGACGCCGCGGTCCGGCGAGGCTGGGAACGACCGTCGAAAGATCCAGCTCGATGGTGTCGCTGAAGACCGGGTCCGGCGTGTCGTCGGTCCGGAACATGCCTTGGGCCTTGTAGTAGGCTTCCACCAAGCGGATGAGGGATTCGTCCCGTCCCGTCAGGCGCAGGTAGTTGAGGGTTTCCTCGTCCACGGGGAAGAAGCCCATGGTGGCACCGTATTCGGGAGCCATGTTGGCTACGGTCGCCCGGTCCGCCAGGCTCATGTGGCTCAGTCCGGGACCGTAGAATTCGACGAACTTCCCGACGACGCCCTTTTTGCGGAGCATTTCCGTGACGGTGAGAGCCAGGTCGGTGGCCGTCGCTCCGTCGGGGAGTTGGCCGGTCAGCTTGAACCCGACCACTTCCGGCATCACGAAGTAGAGGGGTTGCCCCAGCATGCCGGCTTCCGCCTCAATGCCGCCGACACCCCAGCCGACGACGCCCAAACCGTTGATCATCGTCGTGTGGGAGTCGGTGCCCACCAGCGAATCCGGGAAGACCTGGGTTTCGCCGTCCTGCTCCTTGGTCATGGCCACCTTGGCCAGGTATTCCAGGTTGACCTGGTGGATGATCCCCGTCGCGGGAGGAACGACCCGGAAGTTGTCGAAGGCTTCCTGGGCCCAGCGGAGCAGGCGGTAACGCTCCTCGTTCCGTTCGAATTCCACGTTCATGTTGTATTGCAGGGCATCCGGCGTGCCAAACCGGTCCACCATCACCGAGTGGTCGATGACGAGATCGACGGGAACCAGGGGGTTGATCCGCTTCGGATCGCCGCCGACCCGGGCCATCGCGGACCGGAGAGCGGCGAGGTCCACCACCGCCGGAACGCCGGTGAAGTCCTGAAGGACGATCCGTGCCGGTTTAAAGGGAATTTCCTTCTTCACCCGCTCATCCGCCCAACGGGCCAGCATGCGGACGTGCTCGGCGGTAATCGCTTTGCCGTCGTACTGCCGGGCGGCCGCTTCCAGCAGCACCTTGATGGAGAAGGGAAGGCGGGAGATGTTTCCGAGCCCCTGCTCTTCCAGCCCTTGCAGGCGCCAGTAAACATAGGTGCGGCCATCCACGTCCAGGGTGGAGCGGATGTTGAACCAATCGTCTCGGTTTGCCATGGGGTTTACCTCCTTTGTCGGTGATCGCAAGAAAACAAAAGGAAAGGGAACAGTTCGTTCCACTGTATGAAACAAAGTTTCTTTTTTCGATACCCATTATACAATGGATTGCCGTCGTTGTATAGCCTTATTTTTATCAAAAACCTCTCTTATGATCGCCGCGGAACGTGTTATAATGAAAATTAAAATGAATTTCAACCAGTGAAACCGGAGGATGCTCCTCGATGGAAGATAAGAAATTTACCGTCCGAGCCGCTGAACGGGCATTGGATATCCTGCTCTGCTTTGTGGAGAAGAGCGAATGGAGCCTGACGGAGATCGCCCAGCATACGGGTTTGAACAAAAGCACCGTCTACCGCCTGCTGGTCACTTTGGAGGGGAAGGGCTTCCTCCGGCGCAACCCGGAGACAGAGAGATACCGGTTGGGATTTCGCATTTGGGAACTGTCCGCCAATCTGAGTCAGTCCGATGATCCGGCCGTGCTGTTTCTGCCGGAAATGGAACGGTTGCGGGACGAGTTGGAGGAGACGGTCAGCCTTTACATCCGGGACGGGATGGAGCGGGTCCGCATCCAGGCGGTGGAAAGCCGCCAGACCATCCGCCGCGTGGCACCCATCGGCGACCGGATGCCCTTGACGGTCGGTGCTTCCAGCAAAGTGCTGGTGGCCTATGCTTCCCCGGAGACGCAGAGGATCGTCCTGAACGATCCTTCCTGGCCGGAATCGATTGATCGGGAGCACTACCGCAGGCAATTGGAGGAGATTCGGCGCAAGGGATACGCCACCAGCATGGAGGAGAGGGAAGCGGGCGCCTCGGCCGTAGCGGCTCCCGTGCTCAACCGTTCCGGTGAGATCATCGCCGCCCTGGCCGTATCCGGACCGGTGGGCCGCCTGACTCAAGAGAAGATGGAGGCCTTCGCGCCGCGGATCATGGAGGCGGCCCGAAGAATGGGCAAGATGGTGAAGGGCGGCGCAACGGCCCGGTGAGGGAGGTTCCCGACGAGGGGAATCCATGCATTCATTTGGATAGAGCAAGCCCAAAAGGGGTGTATCGTCAGCCTTTCCGGCGAAGGGTTGCGGTGCGCCCGTTTTTTTGTTCGCCCGGGATTTTTTTCAGATTCCGGGGAATGGTAAGGATGGCGGGGGTCATGGCCGGGAGGGGGGGGTAAAGGCAAAAAAAAGCGAGTCCGCTAAGGACCGCCGAAGGAATGGGGTTGAATCAGGATTGGCAAGGCCCGACAGGGAGCCTTATGCGTAACAGCGTTCAATCTGAAGACGGATCCACTGATCGTTGCAGCAATCGTTTTGGGCCTGTTCGTGGGAATGTTGGATTTCCGAACCGCATTCCGGGCACATCCGGGCATCCGTTGCCGTTTCCGCTTTTGCTGTGACCGCCATTTTTTGACCTCCTCGCCGGGTTTAATTCTATTATATTATAACAATACCCATTTGTTAACGTCTGTATTATAACAAATTTTGTCGGGAGTGCGATTACACGATAGGGGTCGAGTGGACCCCGATTCTTATTTCGGATAGAATGAAAAGAAAAAGGAGGGGTGGTCAATGGTTCAGGATTTTTATTTTCAACAGATGCAAATGATGGTACAACCGATGCGGGATGAACTGACGCGCGTCGGTTTTAAGGAACTTCGCACACCGGAAGAAGTGGTGGAAGCCCTGGAAGGCGAGGGGAAGAAAGGGACCGCGCTGATTGTCGTCAATTCCGTCTGCGGTTGTGCGGCGGGGTTGGCCCGGCCGGCGGTGGCCAAGGCGCTCACCCATGACAAAAAGCCGGATCATCTGTACACGGTTTTCGCCGGTCAGGACAAAGAAGCCACTGCCAAGGCCCGGGAATATTTTGAAGGAGAGCCACCATCCTCCCCTTCCTTTGCCCTGATGAAGGACGGGAAATTGGTGCACATGATTCACCGTCATCAGATCGAAAACCGGGGGTTGGATGAGATCGCCGCCGATCTGACGGCTGCCTTTGACAAATATTGCGGCTGATGGATGTGCCTCCCTCCCGGTCCGGGAATGGGGGGCGTTTGTTTTCGGTGGTATTGTCAAAAGGTTGTTTTTTGTTTGACCGGGAGCGGTTGGAGCTTCTCCGGCGTCAAAGGAGGCGGAATTTGGTGAAAACGGTGCTGTTCTTTTCCCTGGCGGCCGTCGTCATCGCACTCATTGCGTGGATCATCACCGTGCGGCGGGGCAGAGGGTGGAAGAACCGCTCCTGGGAGCTTCCGGAGTTGGGAATCCAGCTTCACGACCAACAAGTGGACCGGGATCTGAGAGACATGATCGGGCGCTTGCAGCAGGTGCTGCCTGAGGGGTATAGTGAACGGGTAAAGCGCCGTATCATGGAAAATTCGGGGATCGGGGAGACGGAATGGCGAAACCGCTGGTTTGAACTGAAGCGGTTTTTTGTGCTGACGGCGATCCTGAGAAACGTCCCCATGTACAGCCGGGACGTGGACAGCGTGTGGCATGAGATGCTCCTGTTTACCCGGGATTACGAGCGTTTTTCCAGGAAGTTCCTCGGGACGTACCTTCACCACAACCCTCATGATCAGCCTGTTTTTGATCCGGGGGAGAGGGCATGGTTTGACTGGACCTACACCCTGTTGTTCCGTCCGACGCCCTACAGCCGGACCGCCTGGGGACCTTTCTTCCGCCATCCCATGCCCCGGGAGCTCCTGAGGGAAATTGAGACGTCTTCGGAGAATCAGCTCCTGGAACGGTATTTCAACCGGGAGAGCGCCCGCCATTTTGAAGAAGCGGAGCGGCTGTGCCGCTTTGTCATCGGCGCGTTCCGCCGCGCCATCCGTGATGCCAGACAGTATGCGGATCTGTATGGCCGGGATGTGAAAACCCTTCGTTCCCACATGCTATCCCGGCGGGGACGGGAGACGGAGCCGTCCGTGTGGATGCTCGGCGCGTTGGCTTATCTGTCGTTGTATCATTCCGCTGACTTTTTGGCGGCGCAAAAGGAATTGTTGAGACGGGCAGCGGACACGGATTCCCGGTATGTGACCCCTTACTGCGCTTCCGGGGGAGTGTGGGGAGGTTTGGACTCCGATTCCGGTTCGGGCGATGCCGATGGCGGCGGCAGCTGCGGCGGGGCCGGATGCGGCGGAGGGGGTTGCAGCGGCGGGTAGTGAACGGGGCTGTGACGATGATGGAGCGGACGGAACGTGAACCCCCCTCTTCCGTCCGCAGCGGAACGCCTTGTGGACGATTCGGTCCTTCCTTGCGGTTCCCATCTCCCGGCCTGAAAAGGAAGCAGACATCGAGAAGGAGGAAGATGGCCGATGAGCCAAACGTTGAGGGATTTGATGCAGCAATCCGGCGAGAAGGAGGCCAAAGAGTCGTTTGTTCTGCAGAACAGCAAGATGCTCAAAGTGCGCGTCACCGATGAGATCTACTGTCGGGCGGGGAGCATGATCGCCTATCATGGAGATTTCAAATTCGAAAGAACTTCGGGCGGGATCGGCAAGTGGCTGAAAAAGACCGTGACGGGAGAGGGGATTCCCCTCATGAGGGCTTCCGGCAACGGAGACCTGTTTCTGGCTCACCAAGCGTCGGATATTACCGTTTTGCGACTCAGTGCGGAGACGCTGTTTGTGGAAGGGCGGCATCTCCTCGCCTTTGAAAATACGGTGGACTGGGATGTTACGGTCATCCGCGGGGCGGGAATGACCTCCGGGGGGTTGTTTACCTGTCGATTGACGGGGACGGGCTTCGTCGCCATCACTTCCCACGGCCCCGTGGCCGTTTTGGAAGCGCCGGTGACGGTGGATCCCGATTCCCTGATCGGTTGGACGGAAGGGCTCGCACCGCAGGTGAAGACGGATGTCAATCTGAAAACCCTGTTGGGGCGCTCGTCGGGTGAAACGTTCCAGCTCCGTTTTGACGGGCACGGCAAAGTTCTGGTTCAGCCTGACGAGCCGGTATTGAAGGAATGAGAGGGGCGCATGTTTTCGGGAAGATTTACACGGATATAGGAGAAAAGACAACGGTTCCCCGTCCATCGCGAGGGGAACCGTTGTCTTTTGAAGCATCGAAAAGGCATCTGCGCCGTGAGACGGTCTTACCTCCCTCTCTTTTCCGATCAGGGTGATGAATCCGCTGTTTTTTCCAAAAAGTAGGTCAGGGCATCCGGAAGATCCTTTTGCCACAGCCCCCAGGTATGCTTTCCTTCCTTCTCCACATATCGCAGAGAGGCTCCCTTCTCCCGCAGCGCCCGGGAAACCTCCCGGTTCCGGGCCAAAAGGTCCAGATTGCCGACATGGGTGGGAACCGCATACTCTTCCAGCCCGATCAATTGGTACACGTCCAGCTCCTCCAGCGAAGGAGTCTGCCGGATCCGGTCCAGGGTCGCTTTGAAAAAGGCGCCGGACTGGGACAGGACGCGGCGGAAACGGTCGGGAAAATCGAGGGCGATGTGAAGGGAGACGGTGGCGCCGAGGGAGGAACCTCCGATCACCCGCCCTTCGGGATCCCGTCTGGCGGCGAACCGGCTCTCGACCCGGGTCAGGACTTCTTCGGCGACAAAGCGGCAATAGGCTTCAAACCGTTCGCCGCCGGGTGCGTATTCTTCGTTTCGCCGCTCTTTATCCACGGGGATCATCACGATGATCGGGGGGTGAATCCGTCCTTCGGCGATCAGCTGGTTGGTCTGTGTGGCGATCCTTCCCAGCGTGAGATAATCGGATCCGTCTTGGAGAAACAGCACCGGGTAGCGGTTTTCGTCGGAATATCCCGGCGGAAGATAGATTTGCAGGACGCGCGTTTCGCTCAGATAATCGCTGGACAATTCTTCCCGGACGATCGTTCGCTTCAGGTAATTGGATTGCAACGGAATCACCACCCGAAGGAATGTCTTTCCCCGTCGGCACGATGGGGTTGTAAACCATTATATCCTATTTGTCGGGTGGTTTTTCCGTTTTTTCTTCGCTCAGGTTGAAACGGACTCTTCCAGGGCCGGCTTTCTCTTCAGGAACCAGCGGTTGACGGTCAGGTACAGGATGGTTCCCGCCGACACCAAGAGGAGTGCCAACCCGATAAAGAGGGGTTTGCCCCCCCAATGGGACAGGATGAAACTCCCGGTGACGGGACCGATGATGTTGGAAACGCTGCTGTTCATGTCGAAGATGCCGAAGAAGCGGCCGCGGAGCGCCTTGGGTGCCAGGATGGAAACCGTCTTTTGTTGATGGGGGCGGACCAGCACGTCCGCGAACGTGTAACAGATCTCCGCGATGATCAGGGTCCAGATGAAGGGAGCCAGCCCGTAAAGCAAGGCGAACAGGGCGAAAGAGAGATACGTGATGAGCAGGATCACCGCGGGACTCGACGATTCCGTCTTTCGGGTGAGGGGCAGCTGGACGAAGACGATCAAGGCCCCCGTGAAGGTTCTCAGAATCCCGTATACCGTGACGTATTCCACAAAATGCTCCTTCAGATAGAGCGGGAAGACGGTATAGATCTGGGTATCCAGCAGGCTGATGGGAATCGCCAGGGCGGTGAAGGCGATCAGGGGAAGGTACACGGAAAAACCCCACCGGGGTTGAACGGCCTTCTCCTGCATTGCCCCTCCGTCCTGCCTGCTCTTGGATCTATTCTCAGGCAGGGTTTCCGGAATCTTGAAATAGGCGAGCACGCCGAAGAGAAATTGGGCCAAGGCTTGGGATAAAAATAAAAAGGTTGGATCGAAATTGTAGACGAATGCACCGAGGGCAGGCCCGATTGCCGCACCCATGTTCCAGCCCATTTCAATCAATGCGAAGGCCTCAGCCCGCCGGTTTTCAGGGACGACGTCGGCCACCTGGGCGTTGGCCGCCGGAAAGAACATGGACTGTCCGAGGGCGTTCAGGGAGTATAAGAGATAAATATGCCAGGCTTTGGTGGCGAAAGCCATGCCGATCATGACGAGGCTTTGGAAAAAGAGGGAGAATAAGATCACCGGCCTTCTGCCGAAGCGGTCGGCGAGGGATCCCACCCACCATTTGCAGGAGAGGCCGACCAATGCGGGGAAAATGGTGGTTGCGGCCGCTGTGACCATGTCCACGCCCATGTGCTCGTGGAGATAGAGCACCACGAGCGGGAACAGCATGAAAGAGGTGGTGGAGACCATGATGGATCCCCAGAAGCGGACCCAGATTGCCGGGTCATACCTCTTCATTATTTTTTCCAGACCTTGCAATGAATACGCCTCCTGAATATTCAAAATCACATTAAGAAGTATATCACTTGAAGTATTTTTCTGCAATATTTCTTTTTTTGATTATACAAGATTTTGTTTCCGTTCTTGTTTTTCTTTGGATAAATATTCATAAACGCTTCCGGGGTGAAGCGCTTTCAAAGGTTGTGCTATACTTTGATTGAGCGCATCGGGCAGGCGATGATACCTGTCTGCGGAGATGAATCGCTGGCCATGCGTCCGGTGCAAAAGCATGCGCCCGGATCCTGGCATTCCGTTTTTTTCGTCTGTAATCGTTCTGAGGATCAAATGCGGGGGAGGGTGCCCATGAGCGAAGCGGTCTGGTTTCCTTCGGAGGAAAGTTCGAAAAAGACCCGGATGTATCGATTCATGCAGAAGTTGGGGTTTTCCGATTATGACGACTTTTACAAGCGTTCCATCCGGGATGTCGGGTGGTTTTGGGAGGAAGTGGTCCGCGATTTGGATTTTCAGTGGATCCGTCCCTACCGACAGGTGATGGACGGATCGAAGGGCGTGCCGTGGACCCGTTGGTTTGTCGGCGGCAAGTTTAACGTCGCCCAGAATGCCCTGGACCGTTTCGTCGAAGATCCCCAGGCGCGGCATCGTCTGGCGCTGATCTGGGAAGGGGATGACGAGACCGTTCAGAAATACACGTATCGGGACCTCTGGGCGGCGGTGAACCGGTTCGCCCACGGGCTGAAGCGGCTCGGGGTGAAGCCGGGGGACCGGGTGGCCATCTATTTGCCGATGATCGCGGAAAACGTGATCGCCATGCTGGCGACGGCACGGATCGGCGCCATTTTCACCCCCTGTTTCTCGGGGTACGGTGCGGAGGCGGTGGCCACGCGGGTGAAGGATTGTGAGGCGAGGGTGCTGATCACGGCGGACGGATTCTTGCGCCGGGGGAAAGTGGTTCCGATGAAGGAGGAGGCCGACCGGGCCGCCGATCTGTCTCCCAGCGTGGAGAAGGTGGTGGTGGTTCGTCGGCTGGGCCGGGACATTCCGTGGAATGAGAAGCGCGACGTGGACTGGAGCGACCTGACGTCGGAATGGAAGACGGTGGCGCCCCAAGAAACCGACGCGTCCGATCCGATGATGATCATATACACTTCCGGAACCACGGGCCGACCCAAGGGAACGGTGCACGTCCACGCCGGTTTCCCCGTCAAGGCCGTCTTTGACGCGGCCTACGGGATGGATGTGGGGCCGGGGGACGTTCTGTTCTGGGTGACGGACATGGGGTGGATGATGGGGCCGTGGATGGTGTTCGGCGCCTTGCTCTCGGGAAGCACCATGTTGGTGTTCGAGGGAACCCCGGATCACCCCGGCCCGGATCGCCTCTGGAAGATCGTGGAGAACCACGGGGTGACCCATCTGGGGCTCTCCCCCACGGTGGTCCGGGCGCTGATGCGGTTCGGGGAGGACCCGGTCCGGCGGCACGATCTCAGCTCCCTGCGCGTCTTCGCCTCCACCGGGGAGCCCTGGAATCCCGATCCCTGGCACTGGTTGTTTGAAAAGGTGGGGGGCAGGCGGGTTCCGATTTACAACTATTCGGGCGGAACCGAGATTTCCGGCGGTATATTGGGAGGAAACCTGCTGAAGCCGATCGCTCCGTGCTCCTTTTCCGGTCCCCTCCCGGGGATGGATGTCGAGGTGTATGACGAAAACGGACAGCCGGTTCGCGGCGAGGTGGGCGAACTGGTGATCCGGCAGCCCTGGGTCGGCATGACGCAGGGATTCTGGAAAGATCCCGAGCGATATGAACGGACGTACTGGGATCGCTGGCCGAACATCTGGGTTCACGGGGACTGGGTCCGTGTGGATGAGGATGGATTCTGGTACATCACCGGACGGTCGGACGATACCCTGAAGATTGCCGGCAAACGGTTGGGGCCTGCGGAAATGGAGTCGACCCTCGTCGATCATCCGGCGGTGCTGGAATCGGCGGTCGTCGGCGTGCCCGACGAGACCAAGGGGGAAGTGGCGGTCTGCTTCGTCGTGACGAGGCCGGGGCACGAGCCGACGGAGGCCTTGCGCGATGAATTGATGGACATGGTGGGACGCCGCATGGGGAAAGCGCTCCGGCCGAAGCAGATCCATTTCGTCGCGGAGCTGCCCAAGACGCGCAACGGCAAAATCCTCCGCCGGGTGATCCGGGCGGCTTATCTGGGACAGGAGGCGGGAGATCTTTCTTCCCTGGAAAACCCGAAGGCGGTGGAAACCATCCGCGGACATCAATTCGGTTGAATTAGGGTCAAGAAAAGGCCCGGCGCGCGCCGGGCTTTTTCGCGGAGGGCTTTACGGCCAACAGGTCCGGGGGGCGGCAGCGGTCTGTTCCCCGGGCAACAATTTTTTGATTCAAAAACGGTTAACTGTTATTCTCCAAAAATAAACATAAATATCGGAATATGGTGATTATTAAAAACAAAAACACCGGAGGCATTCCCATGCTGAAAAAATCCTTGTGGTGGTTGTTCGTTTTTGCGTTGACCTTGTCGATGTCGGTTCTGGATGACCTGTCGACGGCTCAGGCGCTTCCCCCGGGAACTCCGTCCAAGGCCGTCGCCCAATCCGAACTGGACTCGTTGACGGTGAAACCCGAAGATCCGATGGATGGTTACTCCCGCGACAAATTTCCCCACTGGATCGATCAAGGGGGCGGTTGCAACACGCGCCAGGTGGTGCTCAAGCGCGACGCCGATTACTATGAGGGCGACTGCCCCGTCACATCCGGAAAGTGGTACAGTTATTATGACGGCGTCTCCGTTTACTCGGCCTCCGAGATCGATATCGACCACATCGTGCCGCTGGCCGAAGCCTGGCGTTCCGGCGCGAGCAGTTGGACCACCGAGAAGCGGCAGGCCTTTGCGAACGATCTCAGCGGCCCGCAGTTGATTGCGGTGACTTCAAGCGTCAACCGGAGCAAGGGCGACCAGGATCCGTCGACTTGGCAGCCTCCGCGGGCCGGTGCCCGCTGCGCCTATGCGAAGTGGTGGATTCACACCAAGTACCGCTGGGGATTGCACCTGCAGTCCTCGGAGAAGGCCGCACTGCAGAGCATGCTCAACACCTGCTCCTACTGAATTATTGTCGAGAAAGGAGCTCTACGGATGGAAGTGAAGACCTCCACCTTCACCGCGACCCACGGCGTGATGACCGATGAGGTGGGCGTGATCAGCGGGGAGCTCGAACTGCGCACCACCTGCAGTGACGACGGCAGACTGACGCTCGCCATCAGGTATGTCGGCGCTGAGGAGTGGTACACCCTGCCGGGGAAAAACTACCGTCTGCACGATCCGCGTGACCATGAGGTGGTTCACCGCATGCTCGTGGCCGTTTTGAAAAGACCTTGATGGGCGGGCTATGGAGGTTCTTACACGGACGCCCTCCGGCGTCGAACATATGGGAGTTTCTTCCGACAGGACTTGTCTTCGTAGGCTTGAGGCCGTGCGGCCGGTTACGGAATTTGAAGGGAACGAACCGTTCAGGATGCCGGATGCCCATCCCGGAGGAGGCAAAAATCCTGAGCAGGAGCCCGCCGGTGATCGGAATGCATCGTTGGTGCCGTATCATCTATGAGTATCCGTCGCCGCACGAAGGCCGGGATGATATCCCGGCCTTAAACATGGAGGCGGCTCCCTCCCGTGAGGGACTTTATTTTTGGAAACACGCCTCTCATTCGCTTTGAAGCTCTGCCAAAAAGCTGTCCAGATGGTTCCAGGTTTGGTTCACGCCTTCAATTATTCCCATGTCCAGTACCGACTGGAGTGCTTCTTCCGTCGCGTATTGCGTACGGTTGATCAGCTTCGTTCTGCCTCCCAGATCGACGAAGTCCAGGGTAACCCGAGCCTCCGGCATGTTATTGTTGACGTTGCCGTCCGCATCGGAGAACGCGTCGACATACACGATCCGCTCCGGTTCGGCGATTTCGCGGAAAACCGCCTTGCTCCACGATTCTTGACCGAAATATTCCTGGCTTTCGTCATTGCATTTCATGCAGTAGTGCCATACGCCTCCGGGGCGAAAATCGATGTTGCAAACCGTAAGCGGCCAACCGTCTGTTCCGAACCAGCGCATCAAATGTTCGGCCTTTGTGAACGCTTCAAACACCAAAGGGCGCGGCGCGTCAAAAGTCCGTTCGAGTATAAGCTCGCGACCTTCCACATTTGAGACCAGTTTGTTCGTTGCGCGATCTGCCATGATGGTCCTCCTCGCATTTCGAATTGGGACCCGCGCCCCTCCGGGATCCCTGAGGTACCGCTCGAACACCGGATTCGTGACGGGGTGCGGTCTTCTTCTGCCTGGACCAACTTCTTCAACCAAGCCATCTCGACTTTCAACTTCGTGGAAGGCGATGAGAAAAACGCATGTTTTGGTTCCATCGCTTGTAGGGTGGTTGACAAGAATAGGGCAAGCCGCACCGACGAGGCAGAAGATGATGGTTCCAAATTCCACTCATGAAAGAAATATATCACAATGGAAATATTTCTGCAAAGAATATTTCCAGGGATTTTGTTGGTGTACAATCACCTATCATTGGACAGCTTGGCGGGGAACAGCAAAGGAGGGAGCGGCCGGTTTGTTTTCCGCGGACTTTTTTCCTGCCTTTTGAGAGGGACAATCAGGGGGGACCGGGGACGGACAATCGAGGTTAGCGATTGACCAAAAGGGGTGGGCGTCAAAGGAGAAGGATTCCTTCGGATCATCCCAGAAAAGAAAGATATTGGGCGGGGCAGGCTGCCCTCCCATACACGCCGGGAAAGGGGATGGTTATGAAAAGCATCGGTATCGTGCGCAAGGTGGATCATCTCGGTCGCATCGTGCTGCCCAAAGAGCTGCGCGATATGATGAATCTGCGACCTCACGACGGTGTGGAGATTTTTGTCGATGACAACGCGATCGTACTGAAGAAGTATAATCCCAGTTGTGTGTTCTGCGGAGCCGTGGAACATCTGCTCGACTTCCGCGGGAAAATCATTTGCGAGTCCTGTCTGGCGGAAACGCGACGGTACGTATTGTGAACGGTCGCCGGCCGCGAAAAGCCTTCATCGGGAAGGCTTTTTTTCTTTTACAGCGTTAAAGCGAATTCCTGACAGGAGAAAGAAGCCTCTGATAAAATAAAAATGAATATTGTTTCTGAAAAATGGTTTCTTTTTGTTATGTATAAATAAAAGCGCTTTCAAGACGAAAGGGGGAGTGGAATGTACGTCCGTGTGACTAGGCCGGAGGAGGGGATCGGGCGGATTCAACTCCATCGACCGGAGGTGCTCAACGCCCTCAATTTGCAGCTCATGGAGGAGTTGGTGTCGGCGCTGGAGTCGATGGATCGGGACGAGACGATCCGCTGCATCATCCTCACGGGGGATCGGAGGGCCTTCGCCGCCGGGGCGGATATCGACGAGATGAGTGATGCCACTGCGGTGGACATGCTTTTGAAGGACCAGTTCGCCACGTGGGATCGTATCCGTCACGTATCCAAGCCGATCATCGCCGCGGTCAGCGGTTACGCCCTCGGCGGAGGCTGCGAGCTGGCGATGGCCTGTGACCTGATCATCGCCTCCGAGACGGCCAAGTTCGGTCAACCGGAGATCAATATCGGGGTGATGCCCGGAGCAGGGGGAACCCAGCGCCTGACCCGCGCGGTGGGGAAAGCCCGCGCGATGGAAATGGTGCTGACGGGGAATCCGATCAGCGCGGAGGAGGCTCTTGAGGCGGGGCTGATCAACCGGGTGGTCCCCGAAGAGCTCCTGGAGGACGAAGCCCTCAAAATGGCCCGGGAAATCGCGGCCAAGCCGCCGGTAGCCGTCCGACTGGCCAAGAAATCGGTTTTGAAGGCGTTGGATACAACCCTTGAAACGGGACTCGCCTACGAGCAGATGCTCTTTTACCTCCTGTTTGCCACCGAGGATCAGCGCGAGGGAATGAAGGCCTTTTTGGAAAAGCGGAAACCCCGGTTTCGCGGCCGGTAGAGGAGGGATGAAGGATGGAGGAAACGATCCGCACCACCCGGGAGGACGGCGTGGCCGTCATCACGCTCAACCGGCCCCAGGTGTACAACGCCTTCAACAATCAGATGAGCAAGGAGCTGTTGAAAGCCCTGCGGGATGTGGCGCGGGATTCCGGCGTTCGCTGCGTCGTCCTGACCGGTGCGGGAAAGGCGTTTTGTTCAGGACAGGATCTGGGGGACCGGAGCGATCCCAACATCGAAAATTTTTCCCTGGGGGACAGCGTTCGCGGGCGGTATAATCCCCTGATCCGGGCGATCGCGGAGATGGAGAAGCCGGTGCTCGGAGCCATCAACGGGGTGGCCGCCGGTGCCGGATGCAGTCTCGCCCTGGCCTGCGACCTTCGAATCGTGTCCGATCGGGCGCGATTCATCGAAGCCTTCGTCCGGGTGGGCCTGGCCCCGGACAGCGGGTCCAGCTACTTTCTCCCGAAGCTCGTCGGATTGGGGCGGGCGATGGAGTTGGCCATCACCGGACGGGAAGTGTCCGCGCAGGAGGCGGTGCAGATCGGGCTGGCGAACCGCCTGGTGCCCCATGAACGGTTCCAGGAGGAAACTTTGGCCTGGGCGCGTCAGCTGGCCGAAGGGCCGACCCGCGCGATCGGCCTGATCAAGCGGTCCCTGTACAAGGGAGCCGATGCCGCCCTGAAAGAGGTGCTGGAATACGAAGCTTACATGCAGGAAATGGCGGGGCGCACCCGGGATTTCCGGGAAGGGGTCTCCGCCTTCATGGAGAAGAGACCGCCCCGGTTCCGGGGAGAGTGACCGGCCGGGCGGCGCGCGAGGATCGCCCGGGGGAAGGACGGCTCTCTCTGCCGGGTTTCCGGCGGGCGGGGGAGGCGGGAAATGAACCCTCTATCCTCGTTGGGCATATAGTTGAAGTTGACAATCGTTCGCGTTCGGATCACTGCCGGAGGGGCGTTCTCTTCCGGAACTGTCTTCAGGTGATGGACGGAAGCCGGATTTTCAATCATCCTGAGGAAACGGAATGATGGGTATGAAACAATTTAAAGCCGATTGGCCGGTGAAAGAAACGGTAATCCGACCGGTGGATCAAAGGGATTCCGAGG
The DNA here is from genome assembly GCF_003001905.1 of Planifilum fimeticola. NCBI lineage: Bacteria > Bacillati > Bacillota > Bacilli > Caryophanales > Thermoactinomycetaceae > Planifilum > Planifilum fimeticola. The sequence goes on along the minus strand of NZ_PVNE01000029.1, from coordinate 16,914 downwards.
AAACCGCCGGTAAGGACGTCTTTGAAATGATGGATAAGTACGGGCACGAGCAGGTGATCTTTTGCCGTCATCGCGGGTCCGGGTTGAAGGCGATCATCGCCATCCACAACACCACGATGGGGCCCGCCCTCGGGGGATGCCGGATGGCACCCTACGGGTCCACGGATGAGGCGCTGGAGGATGTGCTTCGCCTTTCCCGGGGGATGACGTACAAGTGCGGGGCCGCCGATGTGGACTTCGGCGGAGGAAAAGCGGTGATCATCGGGGATCCGAAGCGGGACAAGAGTCCGGAGCTGTTCCGGGCGTTCGGCCGGTTTGTCGGGGGGTTGAACGGCCGATTCTACACCGGAACCGACATGGGGACCTCTCCGGAGGATTTTGTCCATGCCGCCCGGGAGTCCAAATGCTTCGTCGGCCTCCCCGAGAGTCACGGGGGGAGCGGGGATACATCCGTTCTGACCGCCCTTGGCGTGTTGCAGGGGATGAAGGCGACGGCCGTGGTGCTGTGGGGATCCGAAAGCCTGGCCGGCCGGACGGTGGCAGTCCAGGGAGCGGGGAAGGTGGGATCCCGGCTCGTCCGCCTGCTGGTGGAGGAAGGAGCCCGCTGCTTGGTCGCCGATGTGGACGGGGGGCGCGTCGACGCGCTGCGGGAGGAGTTTCCGGACGCGGTCGAGGCGGTGGATGTGGCGACGGTCCATGCCGTCAGCTGTGACATCTTTGCTCCCTGTGCGGGAGGCGGCGTCATCAACGACAAGACGGTCGAGGAACTGAAGTGTCGGGCCGTGGTCGGGTCTGCGAACAATCAGCTGGAGGACGACCGGCACGGCGATCGCCTGCACGAGCTGGGGATTTTGTACGCCCCGGACTATCTGGTGAACGCCGGCGGTCTGATTCAGGTGGCCGACGAATTGTCCGGATACAACGAGGAGCGCGTCATGGCCAAGACGCGGTCCATCTACGATATGCTTCTGAAGATTTACCGCCTGTCTCGGGAGCAGGACATTCCCACTTACCGAGCGGTGGACCGATTGGTGGCAAAACGGATGGAGCAGGTGGCCGATCTCCGGAGAATCTTTTTGGGGCTTTGACCAGGTCGGTGAGTGGGAGGGGATCGAGATGTTGCAACAGGTGGAAGAAAAACGGCTCAGCTTTTCGTGCATCCTTCCCGACGGCACGCTGACGGATGAAGGGCAGGCCGTGTGGAGAAGGATCGACGACGAGACAAAACGCCTGTTTTACCGATGGATGACGATGGTGCGCCTCTTCGACCGGCGCGCCGTCATCCTGCAGCGCCAGGGGAGAATCGGCACCTTCGCCCCCCTGGAGGGCCAGGAGGCGGCACAGGTGGGGAGCGCCATGGCACTGTCGAAGGAGGATTGGATCTTTCCCACGTACCGGGAGCACGGGGTCCAGATGGTCGTGGGAATGCCGCTGAACCTGATCCTGCTCTACTGGATGGGACGGGTCGAAGGCTGGAGGCCGCCGGATGGGCTTCGTCTCCTGCCGCCCTCCGTTCCCATCGCCACCCAGCTGCCCCACGCCGCGGGGGCGGCCTGGGCGTCCAAACTGAAAGGGGAGCGTTCCGTTGCCGTCGCCTATTTCGGCGACGGGGCCACCTCCGAGGGGGATTTCCACGAAGCGTGCAACTTTGCGGGAGTCTTCCGCCTGCCGGTCATCTTTTTCTGTCAGAACAACGGGTATGCGATCAGCGTGCCCTTCTCCCGCCAGTCGGCGACGCCCACCGTGGCGGAGAAGGCGGCGGCCTACGCGTTTCCGGGCATTCGCATCGACGGAAACGATGTGCTGGCGGTTTACGAGGCGATGGTTCGGGCGATCGAGCGGGCGAGAAGCGGCGAAGGGCCGACGCTGATCGAAGCCGTCACCTACCGCCACGGAGCCCACACCACCGCCGATGATCCCACCCGTTACCGAAGCGAAGAGGAGGCGCGCGAGTGGGTGGAACGGCGCGATCCCCTCAAGCGGTATCGCGCGCTGCTCCGGGCGGAGGGTCTTCTGACCGAAGATGAGGAGCGGGAATGGGAGGAAGAATGCCGCCGCCGGATCGACCGGGCGGTGAAGGAGGCGGAATCGGAAGAGGCGGCTCCGCCGACCCACATGTTTGACCATGTGTTTGCCACACCGGTGGAATCGCTCAGGCGACAGCGCAGTGAATGGGAGGGTGGTAGCGGTGCCGGAACGGACAATGGTTCAAGCCATCAATGACGCACTTTCCGTGGCTCTGGAAAAGGACCCGCGCGTGGTCGTCCTGGGTGAGGACGTGGGCAAAAACGGCGGAGTCTTCCGGGTGACGGAGGGCTTGTGGCACCGGTTCGGGGACGATCGGGTGATCGACACCCCCCTGTCCGAATCGGGCATTATCGGGACGGCGATCGGCCTGGCGGTGGGAGGCATGCTCCCGGTGGCGGAAATCCAGTTCATGGGATTCGTCTATCCCGCCTTCGAGCAGATCGTCAGTCACGCCGCGCGGTTTCGGACACGGAATCAAGGAACCTTTCCCCTTCCCCTCGTGATTCGTGCTCCCTACGGCGGGGGGATCCGCGCTCCGGAACTCCATTCCGATTCGACGGAGGCCCTGTTTGTGCACACCCCGGGTTTGAAGGTGGTGGCTCCTTCGACGCCCTACGATGCCAAGGGGCTGTTGCTGGCTTCCATCCAGGATCCCGATCCGGTCATCTTCCTGGAACCGATGAAGATCTACCGCACCCATCGTCAGGAGGTGCCCGAGGGATGGTACGAGGTTCCCATCGGGAAGGCCCGAAAGGTGCGGGAGGGGGAAGATGTGACGATATTGGCCTGGGGCGCGATGGTGCCGGTGGCCGAAAAGACGGCGGATGCCTGGGAGAAGGACGGGGTCAGCTGCGAAGTGATCGACCTGCGTTCCCTGTATCCCATCGACGAGGATGCGATCATTGAGTCCGTGAAGAAGACCGGCCGCGCGGTGATCGTCCACGAGGCTCCCAGGACGGCCGGGTTGGGCGCGGAACTGACGGCATTGATCAACGAGCGGGCATTCCTCTGGTTGGAGGCGCCCGTTGCCCGGGTGACGGGATACGATGTTCCGGTTCCGTACTTTGCCCTGGAGGATGCCTTCCGTCCCGACGTGCGCCGGGTTTCCGAGGCGGTGCGGCAAGTGATCACCTTTTGATGCGGCGGTGCCCCCGGAAACTTCCGGTTCGGTGGACAAGCCAAAGGATCGATGATTCGACGTCTATTATCGGGAGCATATAGATGGACCAACATCGTTTTTTCGGAAGGGAGGGCATTCTGTGGCCGTTGATTTCAAACTCCCCGATGTGGGAGAAGGGATGGCCGAGGCGGAGGTGGTCCGCTGGCTCGTTCGGGTTGGAGATCGGGTGGAATTGGATCAGCCGGTCGTGGAGATGCAGACGGACAAGGCGGTTGTGGAGCTTCCGGCTCCCGCCGCCGGACGGGTGACGGAGATCCGCTGGCGGGAAGGGGACACGGTGCCCGTCGGCGAGGTGCTGTTGGTGATCGCCGATGAGTCGGGGGAGAAAGGGAAGGAGGAGACGGAGAAGGGCGTACGGACGGAAGCGAACCAAAAGGCTTCCGGTGCCGCTTCGTCCGCTTCGACCTTCACCCGTCGCAGGCGGGTTCCGGCGGCTCCTTCCACCCGTCGGCTCGCCCGGGAGCTGGGGGTGGACATTACCCAAATCAAGGGGACGGGTTCCCAGGGGAGGGTGACGGACGAGGACGTGCGCCGGGCGGCGGCAGCCCTTCAGGAACCGGCGGCGGCTTCTTTGAGGGAGCCCGTCTCCAAGCCGGCGCAACAGGTCGCCGTGTCGGCCGTTTCAACCGAAGCGCCGGCCGATCTTCCCTACCGGGAGGAACCCCTTACTCGAACCCGGCGGGTAATCGCTGACCGGCTGCTCTTCTCGGTGACCCGCAAGCCGCACGCCACCCACTTTGATGAACTCAAGGCGGACGGATTGGTCGAATGGATCCAAAGACGGCGCAGGGAACAGGAATCCTCCGGCCCAAGGATCTCCTTTTTGCCGGTCCTGCTGAAGATGATCGCCGTCACCCTGCGGAATCATCCGGCTTTCAACGCCCATTTTGACGAGGACAGACAGACCGTGCGAACGTATCAATCGGTCGCCCTCGGCATTGCGGCGGACACCCCCCGGGGGTTGCTCGTTCCGGTGATCGCCGAGGTGGAAAAGAAGAGCGTGGAACAGATCGCCGGGGAGCTGGCGGGGTTGACCGAAGCCGCCCGGAACGGAACGATCCCGCCGGAGAGGCTCAAGGGAAGCACCTTTACCGTCAGCAATGCGGGGGCTCTCGGGAGTGGACGATGGGCCACCCCGATCATCAATCCCCCGGAGGTGGCGATTCTCGCCCTGCATCCCGTGGAGCAGCGGCCGGTGGTCCGGGACGGAGAGCTGTCTGTCGGTTGGGTAATGAACGTGTCCCTTTCCTTCGATCACCGGGTGCTGGACGGCGCCGACGCCATTCGATTCACCCAAACCCTGGCCCGCTATGTGGCCGATCCGGGCAGGTTGCTGACGGAGCTGGTTTGAGGGGGCTTTTGACCGGCAAGCGTCGGAAGGGCGCATGTGCGGAGGAAGGATCCCATACCCGCGGGGAGGGGATGCCAGCTTTTGCATCAATTGAAGCGGCAAACTTTCCCTGCGAAAGATCGAAGGCGGCCCGGCGGGTTGCAGGGTTACGATTTTTCAATCGTCCGGGCGAAATATCGCATTAAGGCTCCGAGGCTTTGAGTTGTGCATCTCACCCCGCTTGACAAAGCGGGGTTTCTTCTTTGTTTTCAGGACGCGCGGACCTTGCATGGAAGTTACGGGTTGAGCTTCAACCGGAACCCCGATAAAATAGTGAATGAACATTCAATCAATGCGGTGATCGAGATGCCGAGAGTTCAGGTTGAAACCCGCGTGATCGACGATGTTCACGCGTTCAAGGGACAATACAAACGATACGGGTATCCCGCCCGGTTTTGCCTGTATTATGTGGACGGTCTTCTGATCGATACGGGGCCGCCCCACGCCCGGCGGGCGGTTTGCGAATGGCTGGAAGACAAAGCCCTCGACCGGATCGTCCTGACCCATTTTCACGAAGATCATTCGGGCAATGCGCGGGAGATTTCCCGACGTCACGGTGCTCCCGTCCTGATGGGCGAGGAGACGGCCGGAATTCTCTCCGATCCGCCCCGGCTTCCCCTGTATCGGAGAGCGGTCTGGGGGCAGATGGATGCGGTGTCCGGCCGGAAGCTCCCCGGCTTGTTGGAAACGGCGGGTCACCGGTTTCGGGTCGTCCCCACGCCCGGTCATGCCGCCGACCATGTCGCGCTTATTGAAGAGGAGAAGGGGTGGCTGTTTGCCGGCGATCTCTTCCTCAGCAACCGCTTGATTTACGGTATGCGCGGGGAATCGGTGCCGCAGCTGATCGATTCCCTCCGGCGGGTTTTGGAGTATCCCGTGCACATTCTCTTCTGCGGTCACTCCGGGGTGGTTCCCGACGGCCGGTCCGCACTTGAAAAGAAACTCCGCTTTCTGGAGTGGTTGCGGGAAGAGACATACCACCTCGCGGACCGGGGCTTCACCCCCCGGGAGATCAGCCGCCGCCTCCTCGCCGGCGGGAAGAGGATGGAGTGGCTGACGCTGGGAGAGTTTTCCTCGGTGCATCTGATCCGGTCGATCATGGAAGGAAGGGGATGACCAGATCCCCTTTTTACTTTTGGGTCTGCGAATTCAACAGCCGGTCGATCTCCTGGAGGATCGTCACGAGCGGCACGGTTTCGTCGTAGATCCCGGCCAGGTTTCCCTCCCGGTCGATCAGAACGGAGGCGGGGACGGAGGGGATCCCGTAGGCGTCGTAGGTTTTCCGACCGTCGTCCTTCAATACGGGAAAGGTGTATCCCGCCTTTTCCAGGAAAGCCGAAACCCTGGCGGGGTCCGGCTCCCGGCCCGTCACGTTGATGGTGAAAAAGGCGAAGTCGGGGTGGTTGATCGAACGGTGCAGCACTTCCTTGTTGGGCAGATCCGCCTGGCAGGCCGCACACCAGGTGACCCAGAATGAGAGGAGAACCACTTTTCCCCGGTGGTCGCGCAAGCAGACCCTTTTCCGGTCGTCCCAGGTGGGCAGGCAGAATTCCGGCGCTCGTCGGGCCATGGCATCGGCCTCCTTTCCCTTGATCTCACGATTCTAGCACACTCCATTTGTCTTCCGCAAAGGCGGCCAACCGGTCATCGAGTGAGGTGTCCGCACCTTGGTGTTTTGACGGAAAATTGCTCTGCTCAGATATTGCCGCGGACGAAAAAAACCCGATGCTGTCTTCCGATGAAAGGGTATTTAATAGGAAAAAGAGAGCAAGGAGGTTGCAAGGTGAACGGCGGGACCCATGCGGCGCTGGGATTTGCTTCGGGCGTGGCGGCCCTTTCCGTGCAGGATGCGGAAATCTACGAGGGGTTCGTGGTGCTGTCCGCCATCTTTGCCTCGTTGATGCCGGACCTCGATGAGGAAAACAGCATGATTTACGGGTACACCATGGGGAAGGTATCGCCGAACATGCGCCGCACCCTGGTCGGCGGGCTCGGAGCGGTGTGCATGCTTCTTGCCTTCTTCTTTTCCGGGCCGTTTTTTATGGCGGGGGTCTTTTTCCTGGCCATTCCCTTTTCGGGCCACCGAAGGTTTACCCATTCCCTGCTCGCCCTCGCGATCGTCACCTACATCGCGAAGTCCATCCATCCGGATTTCATGGTACCCGTCATGCTGGGGTATTTGAGCCATCTGCTCGCTGATTCGCTGACCGTCTCCGGAGTTCCCTGGCTGTGGCCCATCACCAAGTCTTTTCGATTCGCCAAACTGAAGACCGGAGGAGTTCCCGATTACCTGATCGGTTACATCGCCCTCTTCTACGCCCTGATCGAGTGGTACCGGATGTGACGCCGCCGACCGGCGGAAGGGGGGGACCGGTCCATTGAAGGGGATTCGGCGTTATGTGCGGTAAAGCGCTCATTTCCACGGAAATGAGCGCTTTTTTATATGATGTGGAAAACGCTTTTAACCCTCGCCGCGTTTTGATATACTTACCATGATATTGAGAATCATTATCAATCAACCCGATATGAGGTTAATCCCGACGGCTCACCTCAAACCGGTCCGGCGAAATACGGGGATGTGCCTGGACGGTCTCTTCATTCGGCTTCGGGACATGGAAGCGGTGTGGAGTCGGAAACCCGAAGGATCCCACCGGCACCCATGTCCTGTTTGCACCGATACCCGGCGAAGATGTCCGGCTGTTGTCCTGCAGTCACCGCCCTCGCCTGGTCGGCCGGGTCGCCCTGTTCGACCTGCATCCGGGCCCGGGATACCGGGCCGCATTGCACGCTTCCCGCCTTCGGATCCGCCAGTTGGAAGGCAGGAGCTTCTCAGGTTGCGATGTAAGACGGGGAGGAAGAGCTCAGATCCGCACCAGCACCAGTCCGGCGAAGAGCAGAATCAGGGAGAGGGTCTGAAGCCGGGAGAGGCGTTCCCGGTAGAAGAGGATGGAGAAAACGGCCACCACCAGGCTGTTGGTGGCGAAGAGGGGAGCGACGATGCTGGCGGGGCCGTCGATCAGGGCAACGGCGTACAGCTGCATCCCCACAAAGGAGAAAATCCCGGCCAGGGCGCCCCACCCCAGTCCGGTGATCGCGGACCGGCGGTCTTCCGCAAGGGTCCCGCGGATCCTGCGAAGCAGATCCTCCGCCAGAAACCAGATCAGGCCCAGCAGATATCCGTAGAACAGGACGAGGGTTCCCGACAGCGCCATTTCCTCGGTCACCTTGAGGCCGCCGTTGCGAAGGGTGAACAGGAGGGTGGCCGCGAAGACGAGGAAATACCACCGGATGTTCTTGATCTTCAGCTCCTCATCGGGATCGAAGGGAATCAGCGAGACCGCGAGGATGAGGAGAATCACTCCGGCGGTCTCCGTCCCGGACAGGCGTTCCCCGTAGACGAGCATGGAAAAGAGAATGATCACGAGAATGTTGGTGTTGACGAGGGGAGAGGTGAGGCTGGCCGGACCCTGGTCGAGGGCCTTCATGAACAGCAGGTTTCCCGCGGCGGAGCCCAGGCCGATGACGAATCCGGCGAGGAGCAGCGGGAGATCGGCGCGCAGGGTTTCCGTCTGCATGGCCCACCAGAAAAAACCCAAGGTGCCCGTCAAGTAGAGCCCCAGGAGAGTGTGGAGCGTCGAGCCGTGCCGGGCCGAACTCACCTTCATCAGAAAGCCGGACATGCCGAAGATGACGGCGCTGAGAATCGCCCAGAGGAACCACATGGTGATTCTATCCTTTCAGCCAGATCTCAAGAAGTGTACAAGCACCAAAATATCATACGGAAAGCGGGTTGAAAAGCCCCTGCTGCGTCGGGACGGCGTCCTCCGGCGCCCCTTTCCGGAAGGCTTGGACAAGCACACAAAGAAGGGGATTCCCATGCGGTCGGTTTTAGAAGCGTTTTGCTTTCTCTGGATGGTGCTGATCGTCCTGTTTTACAACGTGTCGGGACTCTTTCTGTTCCGGACCCGGTTCAAGGAAAAGGTGCTTGTGGCCGTGAAGATCATGTTCTACATTCTGATGGCGATGGTCATCTTCCTCATATACTCGTCGGAGGCGTTCGCGGAAATCGGGGATGTTTTGTTCTGGACATCGGTCTGTCTCACCTTTTCGCTCTACACCTTTGTCCTCCCGATCGGGGATGGGTGTCCGTCCACGTCACACCTTTGGGAGGAGAGCAAAGGATTCGGGAAGCCGATTTTCATCGCCAGCGTGGCTTTTATGATCGGTTTTCTGCTGATTTGCGGTCTCCCGGCTTCCCCTCAATGACCGTTTTCCAGTGCCCGGCTCTTGCGGGGGAAGCGGCCGACAGGCTTTCCCCGCAGGGCGACGCGGGTCCGATTCGTGGTACAATAGACCTGTCAGGCGGCGGGTTCTGAACGTCCCGGGAAAAGATCCGCTCCCGTGAGTTAACAGTTGCCCGCCGGAAGGGATTGCGGCAAAAGGTCGCCTGCTCAGAACGATTTTTGGCGACTACGAGCACATTTATGAGGGAGGCTTTGCAAAGTGGCGCAATTGGTGCGGCTGAAGATCCCGATCGCCCTGAAGGAGTGGGCGGCGGCGGTCCGGGCCCTGGGTGAAGGAAGGCAGATTCTCGTGATGCGCAAAGGAGGCATCCACGAGGAAACCCGTCAGTTTCAGGTGGAGAGCGACACCTTTTATCTGTTTCCGAACGCCTATCATCAGAAAAAGGAATTGATCAAGCCCGCCTTCCACTCTTATGTGGAAGAGGAGCTGACCGGCTCGGCGGAGCAGGAATCGGTCGCCATCCGGTATGTGGCGCGGTTGGCGGAGGATGTGGAAGTGATGGACGAGGCGGAACTGGCTCGGCTTTCACCCTTCCACATCTGGACGGACAATTTTGCCTTTGAGCGGCTCAAGTGGAAGAAGAAGCAGCCGCTTCACGTTTTGCTGCTCCGCATTTTCCGCCTTTCCGCCCCGATCGAAATTCCGATGAGCTCCGATTATCTGGGCTGCAGATCCTGGATCCGCCTGCCCGATGACCTGCCGCAGCGGGAGATGGAGCCGGTGTTGTCCGATGCGGCCTTTGAAGAGGAACGGAGGCGGATCAAAGACGCGTTGAAAGGATGAGTGCCGCCCAGGAGGCGGCCTTTCAAAAGTCGGGAAGGAGGGAGTCCGGTGAAGGCGATCATTGTCCGGGAGCCGGGGGGCGCTGAACAATTGACGATGGGGGAGGCTCCCACCCCCGAACCGACGGAGGAGGAGTTGTTGGTCCGGGTGAAGGCCACCGCCCTCAACCGGGCCGATATCCTGCAGCGGGAGGGGAAGTACCCGCCCCCGCCCGGTGCCAGCCCGCTGTTGGGTTTGGAGATGGCCGGCGTGGTGGAACGGGTGGGGAGCCGTTGCGCCGGCTGGAAGGAAGGGGACCGGGTCTTCGGACTCCTCCCGGGCGGCGGATATGGAGAGTACTGCGTGATTCCCGGGAAGATGGCGATGCCGATCCCGGAAAATCTCTCCTTTGAAGAGGCGGCGGCGGTGCCGGAGGTGTTCCTGACCGCTTATCAGGCCCTGTTTTGGCTGGGATCTCTCAAAAGGGAGCAGCGGGTGCTGATTCACGCCGGTGCCAGCGGGGTGGGAACGGCGGCGATCCAGTTGGTCCGGGAAGCGGGGGCGGAGCCCCTGGTGACCGCCGGTTCCCCGGAAAAGCTGGCGGCCTGTCGGGAACTGGGAGCGGCAGAGGCCTTTTCCTACCGGGAAGGTCCCTTTGCCCCCCGGGTGAAGGAAGCGACCGGAGGCCGCGGCGTGGACCTGATCCTCGATTTTGTCGGAGGCCCGTATTGGGAGCAAAACGTGGAATGCCTTACAACGGACGGCCGGCTGATCCTGATCAGCACCCTGGGCGGGCCCAAGGTGGAGAAGGTGAATCTTCTCGCCCTGATCAGCAAGCGGATCCAGGTGACCGGCACCACCCTGCGCGCCCGCAGCGTCGATTACAAGATCCGGCTGACGGAGGATTTCGCCCGTTTCGCCCTGCCCCGTTTCCGGGACGGACGGTTGAAGCCGGTGATCGACAGGGTTTTTCCCTGGGAGTCGGTGCGGGAAGCCCATCTCCGGATGGAAGAGAACCGAAACATCGGCAAGATCGTGTTAAGGGTCGACTGACGACTGAAGGTTGCGGCCTGAAGCCGCTTCCGCCTGTTGGCGGAAGCGGCTTTTCCGTTTTCTCGGGGCTTCAGCGTGAAGTGGCCGGTTTTTCCTTGAAAAACAGGAGGGTGATCGTTCCCAGCACCGGACCGGCGGCCAGGGTGAGAAACCCGAAGAAAAAGTTCCGGGTGGCGTCGATCACCGTGCCGACAACCACCGGTGAGACGAGGGAACCCAACTGCCAGATCGTGTTGACCAAACCGGTTGCGGTTCCCACCAAATCCCTGTCGACCGCTTCACCGACGGCGGTGTTCATGATCGGGCTGTAGATGTAGGAGGCGATGCCCAGCAGGATCGCCAGAGGATAGATCAGGGGCGCGCTCTGATTCGTGCCGAAGGCGATCAAAATCGGCCCGAAAAGACCGAGCAGAAGGATGAGAAGCGCTTTGTGCCTTCCGCCGATCCAATCCGACAAAATGCCGATCAGCGGTTTGCACAGGATGGAGGCGATCCCGAACAGGGACATGACATATCCCGCCTCGACCAGGGAAAGGTGCAGCCCCTGATTCAGGTAGGAATTGGCCCAGGTGGCCGTTCCCCAGGTGGCCCACATGGCGAAAAAACCGGCCAGGCCCAGGAGCAGGAAGTTGCGGTTGGACAGCAGCCTTTTCAGGTCCTGAAGGAAGGGACGTCTCACCCGGTTTCCTTCGGTTTTCGGCGTTCGCTCCTTCAAAAGGAAGAGGGCGATGCAAAAACCGACGAGGGGAAAGAGACCGGCCGTGTAGAAGGCCGTGTGCCACCCGAAGCGGTGGGAAACGGAGGGGACGAAGAGATTGACCACCGTCACTCCCAGCGAAGAGGCGGTCATGAAAAATCCCATCGCCGTTGCGCGGGAGTTTTGCCGGAACCAGTCGAAGATGGCCCGGACGCCGGCGGAAAACACGGCCCCCGATCCCATGCCGGCAAGGATCCTGAGCAGGAACCCGGAGGCGTAATGTTCAACCGAGCCCATCGCCGCGGTGAAGGTCCCCATCACCAGAAAGGAGATCAGCAGCACCCTTCGGTAGCCGAATCGATCGGTCAGATAGCCGCCGGGCAGCTGCGTCATTACGTATCCGATATAAAAGGCGGTCATATAACCGCCGGCTTGCGCCGCCGAAATGTTGAGATCCCTGGAAGCGAGGGGAATGATCGGAGGCCATGTGAGGCGGTCCACAAAGGAGAGCAAAAAGGCGCTCCAAACAACAAAAAGCACCCCGAAGGGCATCCAATGTTTGCGCACGGACTGATCCTCCCTTTTTCCTGTTCTTCCGGAACAGCCCTTTGGCAGACCGGTTTTTGATCCTCCCTCTACTCTAACGGATTTGAAGAGAATTCGACAGGGATTGGATGGAAAATCCTTTTTTACAGCCGACGGATACATGCTTCCTTCCAAACGGGCAACAATGGAGGGCGAAGCATTTTTTCATAGGGGGGTACGGAAATTCGCAAGGCACTCAGGGGTCGAGGAATGGAATAAGTCGCCTTGAGGGGAAATTCACGGAAAAATTAAGGTACATATTGAACCTTATTGTGAAAAAGCGTATACTAATTAAAGTACAAAGTGTACCTTAAGGGAGTGGGTATATGAAAGAAAAATTGCCAAGAGGAATGGTCGGCATCCTGCTGATCTTGGTGTTTGGGGCACTTCCCCCCATGCTGGACACCACGATTGTCAATATCGCGGTGAACGACCTGGCAGAGATGTTTTCGGCTGGTTTTGCCGTCACACAATGGGTGGTAACCGGATATACGCTCGCCTTGGGAATTGCGGTCCCGTTCTCCGGATGGCTGATGAAAAGATATGATGGCAAGAAGGTGTTTATGGGCGCGCTGAGCCTGTTTTTGGCCGGTTCACTGCTTTGCGGCCTTGCATGGAATATGCCGAGTTTAATTGCCTTCCGCGTGTTGCAGGGGTTTGCTTCCGGTCTCCTGATTCCAACGGTAACCGCATTGGCTGTGCAGGTTGCAGGTAATGATTACCTCGGCCGTGCCATGTCCGTCGTTGGGATACCGGTCGTCTTTGCCCCGATTATCGGTCCGGTCGTCGGAGGACTGATCCTGCAATATTTGTCCTGGCACTGGCTGTTTTTTGTCAACCTTCCTTTCGGAGCAGTCGCACTCATGATGATGCAATGGAAACTGCCCCGATTTGAGGCGCTGGAAAAATCCGCAAAACTGGACTGGCTCGGCATTTTGCTGTTGGCGCTGATATCGGGAATGTATATCTTCGGCGTGACGGAAATCAGGACAGAGGGGGCCGGTGCACTCGGCATTTTCGCGTTTGTAGCCGGTACCGCCTCCCTGATCATGTACTTGCTTTATGCGGGGAAAAAGAAGGATTTGGCGTTGATTCCGCTGGATCTGTTCAAATCGAAAAATTTCAGCGCATCGTTTCTTTCTCTGTTTTTGGCGGGATTTGCCACCAACGGACCGATGCTTCTTTTTCCGTTGTTTTTTCAGAATGTGCTCGGCCTGAACGTCATCACGTCGGCGCTTTGGCTGATACCACAAGGACTGGGGATGCTGGTGACACGGCCACTCATCGGCAGAATGACGGACAAATTGGGAGCCCGGTTCGTCGTGCTGCCCTCGATTGTCATCACCATCATCGGCACGCTTCCCTTTGCCTTTTTTGATTTCGGGACAGACCAATGGATGGTATGGCTTGTCCTGTTCATACGGGGTATGGGCGTCGGAGGTTTTACAATCGCCGTAATGAGCGATGCCTATGTAGGGGTTCAAAAACCGCTCGTCCCGGCCGCCAGCGTTGCCACCCGAATCATCCAAAACGTGGGTGCTGCCTTTGGCTCCGCAATTCTGGCGACGGTTGTGAGCAACGCCCTGAACGGGCAGGAAAGCGCGGTAAGCGATGCCGGCGCTTATCACGCAGGATTCATTACCAGCTTGATTTTCATGGTGATCAGCATTCTGCCCGCTCTGTTTTTGACCAACAGGATGAGGATGGACGACAGGGAAGTTAAAACAGAACCATAAACGCACGTACCGGAGAAATTGATGGAAGCCGTTGCCTCTTTGCAAAGGCTGCCCCGTTTGAAGACACAATATAGTTATGCCCGAAAAACCGGAAGCAATATTTCATCAACCAGCATCTCAAGCCGGTTTTTGTCAATATCATCTTTGCGCAGGAAATTTTCCACGCGGATCAAGTCAAAGGGCAGGGTCAGCGTCGCATCGCTGACCTCTTTTATCTTTTCACCCCTGGCTTTGGCGAACCCAAGCAGTTTCCGCATGGTCAGGATATTTTTCGTTATAGCCTCCTCTTTCAACTCGTTCATTTTTTTGTTGTCCTGCCCCATTTCAAATAAAATCGCGTTCATGATTTCCGGCCCGACCTCTGTGAATATTTTTTGGTAGAGCGTCATCAGCTGCAACAAGTCGCTGCGCAGGCTCCCTGTGTCTTCAATCAGGTCGATCAATTCACCTCCCAGCGCTTTCCCGGTTTTGTACAGCAAAATTTCATAAAGCAGATCGAATTTGCTTTTCCAGCGGCGGTATATGACGGTGCGGCTCGTTTTTGCAGCCTGAGCGATTTGTTGAAATGTGAGATTGGTATAGCCCGCCTTTTTGATCGTCTCAATCGTGGCGTTATAAATGCTTTCGCTCAAGGCGTCTCCACGTCTGCGCTTGCCTGATTCCTTCATTTCTTACCCCACCCATCCGGAAAGCGTCAATGAAGTTTTTCAAGATGATACCCGATGCGAGTTCTAAAACATTATAACATTTGTTTTGAGGCAGCCGCCGCGTCCGGGACCTTCGGGGGCGGAGCCGCCATGTTCCAGGCGGTCACTCGGGTTCGGGAAAGGATTCAGGTTTTCCGAAGTTCCGGATTTCAGGGGATGGTTGCAAACTTCCCAAGGAGCCCGGTTGTACGCGTGATATCTTTCTCCGCTATGGAGAGGGGGGCTTTTTTGTTCAGAAGGGAATGGCGACCTCCGCCAAGAAAGGGGCCGCTTCGTAGCGGAACGGTGGGGAGGGAGGCCGCTTTTTTTCGAGAGCAACAGGACAAACGGGGAGGGTTATCGAACTTTCCTTTCATGTGGATTCGGTCAAGGAAATAAGATTTGGTGTAAGGGCCTGATCCGTGGCGTTTCCCTTGATCCGATCCGTTATCGAAGCCATCTCGTTGATGAAGGAGGGTCCAAATGGCGGCAAAATACGCAATCAACTGGGATCTGGACGTCTTTTTTCCCGGCGGGAGCCGCTCCCCGGAATTTCGCCGGTTCGTCGAGGAGCTGACCCGGGATGTCGGAAATCTGGAGAAGAAGATCAAGGATTTGGATTCCGCCGGGCGGGAAGAGCGGCCAAGGGATTGGAGCAAGTTGATCGGCGATGTGCAGGAGCTGGGCAAGCGGCTCCGACAGGCGGGAGCCTTCGTGAGTTGCCTTGCGGCCCAGAATGTCAAGGATGAACAGGCCAAACTGCTGCGGGGGCGACTGACCCAGCTTTACGCCTCTTACGGGGCCGCGATGACCCAGCTGGAACGGTGCATCCTGGAGGTGCCCGATGCGGAGTGGCAGGAGCTGATCAATCACCCGGAGATTCAACCGGTCGCCTTTTCCCTGGAGGAACGCCGCCGGCGCTCCGCTGAACAGTTGCCACCGGAACAGGAAATCCTGGTGGGCGATCTGGCGGTGGATGGTTACCATGCCTGGGGCGAGCTGTACAATACCGTAGTGGGGCGGATCACCATCCCCTTTGAGGAGGATGGAGAAGTCAAACAGCTTTCCGTCGGGCAGGCGCGGAACAAATTCTCCAGTCCGGACCGGAAGGTGCGGGAAAAGGTTTTTGAGCGGTGGCAAAAAGCCTGGGGAGAGCATGCCGAGCTCTTCGCTTCCGCTCTCAATCATCTCGGCGGATTCCGACTCAATTTGTACCGTCACCGCGGATGGGATTCGGTCCTGAAGGAACCCCTGGACAACAACCGGATGACTCAGGAGACCCTGGAGACGATGTGGGGGGTGATCGACCGGAACAAGGAGCGGCTGATCCCCTATTTCGAGCGGAAGGCGAAGCTCCTCGGCCTGGATGTTCTCCGCTGGCGCGACCTGGATGCCCCGATCCCCGGCGGAGAGAGGTCGGTCAGTTACGATGAGGCGGCCGATTTCATCATTGAGCAGTTCGGTCACTTCGATCCGAACCTCGCCGATTTCGCCCGGACAGCCTTTGAAAACCGGTGGATCGAAGCGGAGGACCGTCCCAACAAGCGCCCGGGCGGATTCTGTACGGCTTTTCCGGTGAGCGGCCAGTCACGGATTTTTATGACCTTCGGGGGAACCACCGGCAACATTTCCACCCTGGCCCATGAGCTGGGGCACGCCTACCATCAGCAGGTGATCGGGGATTTGCCCTACTGGTCCCAACTGTATCCGTTAAACCTGGCCGAAACCGCCTCCACCTTTGCGGAGATGATCGTCACCGACGCGGCGATCCGACATGCCTCCTCCGACGCGGAACGCCTCGGCCTGCTGGAGGAGAAGCTGCAACGGGCTGCGGCCTTTTTTATGGATATTCGTGCCCGCTTCCTGTTTGAGACCCGCTTTTACGATGAGAGGAAAGAGGGACCCGTCAGCGTCGACCGGTTGGGCGAGCTGATGGTGGCCGCGCAAAGGGAGGCTTTCGCCGACGCCTTGGGGGATTACGATTCCACCTTCTGGGCCTCCAAGCTGCACTTTTACATTACCGGCCAACCCTTTTACAACTTCCCTTACACCTTCGGCTTCTTGTTCAGCGCCGGCATTTACGCGCGGGCGCAGAAGGAAGGGGCGTCCTTTGCCAAGAAATATGCGGACCTGCTACGGGATACCGGGCGCATGAACGTGGAGGATTTGGCCGCCCACCATCTCGGCGTCGACCTGAGGCGCCCGGAATTCTGGCAGAGCGCGGTGGACGAGGTTCTTTCCGACGTGGAGCTGTTTTTGCGCCTGTCGGAGAAGGGATGATCTCCAGGGGATATCCTGGTGTGGAAACAAAGACCCGGTATGGGCCGGGTCGAGATTGATGACAAACCCCCTGGCTCTTTTCGCAAGAAAAGCGCCAGGGGTTGCATGTTTATGGGAAATAAACAGATAAAGGAAATTAGATTTGGTAAATTAGGCGGATCACAAAGCCTTTTCCTCTCTTCGAGAGGAGCAAGGCCATTTTTTTGATGTTT